>NZ_JBEZNQ010000011.1:0-152106 GCF_040653315.1 Streptomyces sp. NPDC047981
GCGCCCCGAGTCCCAGCCGCTGCTCGGGTCACGCTCCGGCCGAAGGCTGCGCCCGGACTTCCTGTTCCGGCGGGCTGGCCTGGCCGTCGACTCCGGCAGGTGGTCCAGGCGGCGCAGGATCACGCCCTCGCGCAGGGCCCAGGGGCAGATCTCCAGCTCGTCGACGCCGAAGAGGTCCATCGCGGCCTCGGCGACGAGCGCGCCCGCGAGCAGCTGGGGTGCGCGGCCCTCGGAGACACCCGGCAGGGCCGCGCGCTGGTCGACGGTCATGACGGCGAGCCTGGGCACCCACTCCTCCAGGGACCTGCGGGTCAGCAGCCGGTCGACGTAGAGCCCCTCCCCCGAGCCGGGGGCGCCGGCGATCCGGGCGAGCTGCTTGAAGGTCTTGGACGTGGCCACGACATGGTCGGGCTTGCCGAAGCGGCTGAACTCGCCGACCGTACGGGCGATCTGGGCCCGGACATGGCGGCGCAGGGCCCTTACGTCCGCCTCCGCCGCCGGGTCGCCGGGCAGCCAGCCCGAGGTCAGCCGCCCCGCGCCGAGCGGCAGCGAGACCGCCGCGTCCGGCTCCTCGTCGATGCCGTACGCGATCTCCAGGGAGCCGCCGCCGATGTCGAGCAGCAGCAGCTTGCCGGCGGACCAGCCGAACCAGCGGCGTGCGGCCAGGAAGGTGAGCCGGGCCTCCTCCTCGCCGGTGAGGACCTGGAGGTCGACGCCGGTCTCGTCCTTGACCCGGGCCAGCACGGCGTCGGCGTTCGTCGCCTCGCGCACGGCCGATGTCGCGAACGGCAGGACCTCCTCGCAGCCCTTGTCCTCGGCGGCGCCCAGCGCGTCCCGGACGGTGGCGATGAGCAGCTCCACACCGTCGGGAGCGATGGCGCCCCCGGCGTCGAGGAGCTGCGCCAGCCTCAGCTCCGCCTTGTGGGAGTGGGCGGGCAGCGGTCGGGCGCCGGGGTGGGCGTCCACCACCAGCAGGTGCACTGTGTTCGAACCGACGTCGAGGACTCCGAGTCTCATGGACGGAACGCTACTGCGCCCGCGCGCATACGCTTGGCGTGTGCCAAAGACGAAAAAGGCGAAGCCGGGCAAAGACAGCGGCGGCGACAGCGCCACGAACGCTCCCAAGCCCCCCAAGGACCTCAAGACCTCCAAGGCCGGGAAGGCCGAGAAGGCTGTGAAGGCCGAGAAGGCCGTCAAGGTCGCCACGAAGCAGGGCGCGGCGGCGTCCGGAGCGGACATCGAGCCGGACGAGAAGGGCCTGGACTTTCCGCGCGCCTGGGTCGAGTTTCCCGACCCGGCCGACGACGAGCAGGTCTTCCGCTGCGACCTGACCTGGCTGACCTCGCGCTGGACGTGTGTCTTCGGCAGCGGCTGCCAGGGCATCCAGGCGGGCCGCGCCGACGACGGCTGCTGCACGCTCGGCGCGCACTTCTCCGACGAGGACGACGAGAAGCGGGTCGCCTCGTACGTGGACCGGCTCACGCCGGAGCTGTGGCAGTTCCACGACGTCGGCACGGATTCGGGCTGGGTCCAGCTCGACGACGACGGCGACCGGCAGACCCGCCGCTGGAAGGGTTCCTGCATCTTCCAGAACCGGCCGGGGTTCGCGGGCGGCGCGGGCTGCTCGCTGCACATCCTGGCCCTCAAGGAGGGCAAGGAGCCGCTGGAGACCAAGCCGGACGTCTGCTGGCAGCTGCCGGTGCGCCGGACGTACGACTGGATCGACCGGCCCGACGACACCCGGATCCTGCAGGTGTCGATCGGTGAGTACGACCGGCGGGGCTGGGGCCCTGGCGGCCACGACCTGCACTGGTGGTGCACATCGGCGACCTCGGCGCACGGGGCCGGGGAGCCGGTGTACGTCACCTACCGGCCGGAGCTGACCGAGCTGATGGGCAAGGCGGCGTACGACGTGCTGGTCGAGCTGTGCGAGGCACGGCTCTCGTCCCAGCTCCCGCTGGTGGCTCCGCACCCGGCGGACCCGGTGGGCCCGGCCGGGCGCTGAGCGTCCGCGCCAGGGAGGGGCCTGGCTCGCCCTAGGGCGCCGGTGGGGAGTCCGAGCCGCTCGGGGTGCCCGGGTCGGTCGACGGGGTGGGGTCCGTCGTCGGGGTCGGCTCCGTCGTGGGCGGCGGGGTCGTCGGCTCTTCCGCGGTCGGGGGCGGCTCCTCGGTGGTCGGCGGGGGCGTCGTCGGGGGCTCCGTCGTGGGCGGCGGGGTCGTCGGCTCCTCCGTGGTCGGCGGGGGCTCCTCCGTCGTCGGGGGCGGGGTGGTGGCCCCTCGGCCGTCGATCCGGACGACCGCGCCCGAGGGGTTCACGCCGACCCGGGCGGACCAGGCGCCCGCCGGTTCGCGCGCGTGGTCCACGGAGATCCGTACCGTCACCGACTCGCCCGGGCGCAGGGTGCCCGAGGCCTGGTTCACGTACAGCCAGGGCGCGTCCGACCAGAGCGCCCAGGAGACGGGCGAGCCGCCGGAGGCGGTGAGGGTGAGCAGGGTCGTGTCGCCGTTGCCCTTCGCCGTGACCGTGATCCGGCCCGGGCCCGCCTCGCCCGGCGCCGAGGGCCCCACCGGGCCGCCGGGGCTGATCACCTCGACGGAGACGTCCGGGGAGCGGCTGCCCTGGGTGAAGCGCGGATCGGGCGTGGTCCGGGCGTTGCCCGCGTTCTCGTAGTGGTCGTACGGGGAGCCGTCGAGGCCCGCCGGTTCGTCCGCCTCGCTCGCGCTGACCGGCGCGCCGGCGCCGGCCTCGCCCGTGACGGGACCGCCGCGGTACGAGGCCCACAGGGCGAGGACAGGGGCCGCGACGACTGCGGCCACGACGGTCGTCGTCACCGCGCGGGCCCGCATCCGGTCGCGGCGGGCCGCGTGGTCCTTGGGGTCCAGGGGGAAACCGGCGGGCCCGAAGCGCGGGGCGCCCGCACGCGCGCGTGGGACGTGCAGCATCGCCACGTAGGCGGCCGCCCTGGGCGCCTCGACCAGCGGGAGCCGGGCCGGGGTGGGCGTGGTCGCGCCGGGCCACGGGGCGCTCGCACCCGCCCGCTCGGCGGCCCGGCGGCAGCGCGGGCAGTCGTCGACATGGCGGACGAGCTCGGCACGCAGGGCGGTGGAGAGCAGCACCTGGTGGTCGCCGGTGAGCCGGGCGACGGTGGGGCAGTTGCCGGTCTCGACGACCGCGAGGGCGGCCCGGGTGCGCTCGACCTCGCAGGCGGCCGAGGAGAGCAGCTCGCGGGCGGCGAGCGGGTCGAGGGAGAGCACGGCGGCGACGGCTCGGTGGCTGAGGCCGTGCCGGACGGCCAGCTCCAGCGCCTCGCGCTGCTCCGGGGTGGTGCCCGCGGCCTCCGGCCAGGCGAGGAGGGCCAGTTCGGCGCGGCGGCGCTCGGCGACCTCCTCGGAGACCGGCGGCGGCTCGGGCGCGGCGACGGGCGGGCGGCCGGAGTGCGCGCCGCCCTGCCGCTTAACACGCTGCTCGCCGAGGCTGCGCAGACAGGCCCAGCGAGCGAGCGCGTAGAGCCAGGCCCTGCGCCCGTCCTCGTCGGCCGGGCAGCGGCCGCGGTGGCGCTCGGCCACGGCGAGGACGTCACCGAGGACGGCGGTCGCCGTGTCGTGGTCGCACAGCACGGAGAGGCAGTAGGTGAACAGGCCGTCCAGATACGCCTCGTAGCGCGCGGGCGGCTGCTGACCGAGAGTGCGGGGACTTTCGGCCGCCCGCCGGTGCGCCCGGTGTGCGCCGGTGGTGTGGGTGGGGGGTTCCAGCCTGCTGCTCGTCACTGGGCGACCGTAGGCAGGACGGGACGGACTCTTCGTACCGGTTGAACACTTTTAATCCTTACGGGTGAAGGTATCCCTCAAAAGGGGACAGGAACACGGCGTTCCGCGGGCGCGGCGCCGGCCCTCCGACCGGCTCCGTGCCCGCTGTCAGTGGGGGCCGCTACGGTGTGGCGCATGGCTGCCCGTACGAAATCCGCCAAGGACCGGCCGTCCTACCGCTGCACCGAGTGCGGCTGGACGACCGCCAAATGGCTCGGCCGTTGCCCCGAGTGCCAGGCCTGGGGGACGGTCGAGGAGTACGGCGCGCCCGCCGTCCGCACCACCGCCGCCGGCCGGGTCTCCACCGCCGCGGTCCCCATCGGCCAGGTCGACGGCCGCCAGGCCACCGCGCGCTCCACGGGCGTGGACGAGCTGGACCGGGTCCTCGGCGGCGGCCTGGTACCCGGCGCGGTCGTCCTGCTCGCGGGCGAGCCCGGCGTCGGCAAGTCCACGCTGCTGCTCGACGTCGCCGCGAAGGCGGCCAGCGACGAGCACCGCACGCTGTACGTGACCGGTGAGGAGTCCGCGAGCCAGGTCCGGCTGCGCGCCGACCGGATCAACGCGCTGAGCGACCACCTGTACCTGGCCGCGGAGACCGACCTGTCCGCCGTGCTCGGGCACCTCGACGCCGTCAAGCCCTCCCTGCTGATCATGGACTCGGTACAGACGGTCGCCTCCCCGGAGATCGACGGCGCGCCGGGCGGCATGGCCCAGGTGCGCGAGGTCGCGGGCGCGCTGATCCGGGCCTCCAAGGAGCGCGGCATGTCCACGCTCCTGGTCGGCCACGTCACCAAGGACGGCGCCATCGCGGGCCCCCGCCTCCTGGAGCACCTGGTCGACGTCGTGCTGCACTTCGAGGGCGACCGGCACGCGCGCCTGCGCCTGGTCCGGGGCGTGAAGAACCGGTACGGGGCGACGGACGAGGTCGGCTGCTTCGAGCTGCACGACGAGGGCATCACGGGCCTGGCCGACCCCTCGGGCCTCTTCCTGACCCGGCGCGACGTCGCCGTGCCGGGCACCTGCCTGACGGTCACTCTGGAGGGCCGTAGGCCGCTGGTGGCCGAGGTGCAGGCGCTGACCGTCGACTCCCAGATCCCGTCGCCCCGCCGCACCACCTCGGGCCTGGAGACCTCCCGGGTCTCGATGATGCTGGCCGTCCTGGAGCAGCGCGGCCGGATCAGCGCGCTCGGCAAGCGGGACATCTACTCGGCGACGGTGGGCGGCGTGAAGCTCTCCGAGCCCGCCGCGGACCTGGCCATCGCGCTCGCCCTGGCCTCCGCCGCGAGCGACACACCGCTCCCGAAGAACCTCGTCGCGATCGGCGAGGTGGGGCTCGCCGGCGAGGTGCGGCGGGTGACAGGCGTGCAGCGCCGCCTCGCGGAGGCGCACCGGCTCGGCTTCACGCACGCCCTCGTCCCCGCCGATCCGGGCAAGGTCCCGGCCGGCATGAAGGTCACGGAGGTGGCCGACATGGGCGACGCGCTGCGGGTGCTCCCGAGGGGGAGGCGGCCCGCGGAGGCGTCCTGACGGAGGGGAGCAAACGGTGTGCGAATCCCGCGCGGGGCGGTGTCGCTAGACTTTGCCCTGGTCTCGCCCATCCGTACGAGCCGGAGGAGAGCAGTGGCAGCCAAGGACGGGAACGAAGCGCTGATGCGCGCGGCCCTCAGCGCGGTCGCTCCCGGCACCGCACTGCGTGACGGCCTCGAGCGCGTTCTGCGGGGCAACACCGGTGGTCTGATCGTGCTCGGCATGGACAAGACGGTGGACTCGATGTGCACCGGCGGCTTCGTGCTGGACGTGGAGTTCACGGCGACGCGCCTGCGCGAGCTGTGCAAGCTCGACGGCGGGCTCGTCCTCGACAAGGACATCTCCAAGATCCACCGGGCGGGCGTCCAGCTGGTCCCGGACGCCTCCATCCACACCGAGGAGACCGGCACCCGCCACCGCACCGCGGACCGGGTCTCCAAGCAGTGCAACTTCCCGGTCGTCTCCGTCTCCCAGTCGATGCGGCTCATCGCGATCTACGTGAACGGTGAGCGCCGCGTCCTGGAGGAGTCCGCCGCGATCCTCTCCCGGGCCAACCAGGCGCTCGCGACCCTGGAGCGGTACAAGCTCCGGCTCGACGAGGTCGCCGGCACGCTCTCCGCGCTGGAGATCGAGGACCTGGTGACCGTCCGGGACGTCACCGCCGTCGCCCAGCGTCTGGAGATGGTCCGCCGGATCGCCACCGAGATCGCCGAGTACGTCGTCGAGCTCGGCACCGACGGCCGGCTTCTCTCGCTCCAGCTGGACGAGTTGATCGCGGGCGTGGAGCCCGAGCGCGAGCTCGTCGTCCGGGACTACGTACCGGAGCCGACGGCCAAGCGTTCGCGCACGGTCGCGGAGGCGCTCACCGAGCTGGACGCGCTCTCCCACGCCGAGCTGCTCGAACTGCCCATCGTGGCGCGGGCCCTGGGCTACAGCGGCTCCCCCGAGACCCTCGACTCCGCGGTCTCCCCGCGCGGCTACCGGCTCCTCGCCAAGGTGCCGCGGCTGCCCGGCGCGATCATCGAGCGGCTCGTCGAGCACTTCGGCGGCCTGCAGAAGCTGCTCGCGGCCAGCGTCGACGACCTCCAGACCGTCGACGGCGTCGGCGAGGCGCGGGCGCGCAGCGTCCGTGAGGGCCTCTCCCGGCTCGCGGAGTCCTCGATCCTGGAGCGGTACGTCTGACCGTCCCGGAGCGGTACGTCCGTCCGGCCGGTGCGCATCGGCATACGGAAGGGGCGGTACGGGATCGGATCCCGTACCGCCCCTTCTCCGTGACGTCGGGCCCTACTCCTTGGCGAGCGTGAACGAGGCCGGAGCCACCGTCGCGCCCGGCACGGCCGCCTCCACCAGGTAGGTGCCGGGACCCACCGGGCCGGCCGGGGGCGTGGCGCACTGCGGGGCGCTGCGGGTCCGGTCCCACTCCACGGTGTGCGTGATCGTCGCGTTCGCCGGGATCCGGAGCAGGACGGCGCCGGCCGCGCGCGGGCAGTCCTTCGAGGACCAGACGTCGTCGTCCTGGTTGTCACTGATCGTCAGAACCGCGTTCTTCGGGCCGAAATCGGCCTTGCAGTCGGTGGCCGAGGTGTTCTTGGCGACCAGCTGGAAGCGCGGCTTCTCGCCCGCCTCGTACGAGACCTTGGCGGTGCGCAGGGTCAACTGCACCGCTCCGGGGGCGCAGTTCGGCAGCGGAGAATTGGCCGGAACCTGCTGTCCCGCGCCCGTTCCCGCGCCGCCGTCGCCGCCCCCGCCGTCGGTGTCGCCGTTCTTTCCGCCGGCCTCGGCGCCGGCGTCCGCGCCCGTGCCGGCACTCGTACCGGTGCCGGCGTCCGTACCGCCGTCGCCTCCGGCGTTCTCGCCGGACTCGCCCGACTCGTCCCGGCCGCCCGGCTGTTCACTGATCGCGGGACCGGAGCCGGAGGGCCCGGGGGTGATCGAGGGCGCGGGAGAAGCGCCGTTGGCGGCGTCGTCGGTCTTCTTCCCGCCCCCGCCACCGGAGGTGGCGACCCACAGGGCGACCAGCGCCGCGAGGGCGATCAGGCACAGCGCGACCGCCCTCCGTCGCCAGTAGATGGAGGAGGGAAGCGGCCCGACCGGATTGCGCAGTGATCCCACGCCACGAACCTTACGAGAGATCGGCGCCAACTCCCGCCCCACCCGCCGCCCCAGGCATCAAGTTTTGCCGATGATCACATCCACCCGACTTTCGTCAGGGGTCGTCGTGGTCCTTCGGCTCGGGTGCCGGGCATCGGCGGCGGCCTAGCGTCGGCCGTCATGGACACCCTCTCGGACGATCTCTATCGCGAGGTCACGGACTTCGCCCACGCCACCCCGCACTGGTTCCAGCTCCTCGCCGAGGCGTGGACGGAGGCCGGACTGCTGCTCTTCGGCGTGCTGTTCCTGGCCGGCTGGTGGCGCGCCAGGTCCGCGCCGAGCGGCGCGATGACGCTCGCGCTGCTCGCCCCGCTCGCGACCGCGTTCGGGTACGTGGTGAGCGAGGCGCTCAAGTCGGTGGTGGACGAGGAGCGTCCGTGCCGTGCGGTCGCCGGGGCGCCCGCCTCGCTCGTGCCGTGCCCGCCGACCGGTGACTGGTCCTTCCCCAGCAACCACGCGGCCATCGCGGGGGCGGCGGCCGTCGCCCTCGCGCTCTCCTGGCGCGGGATCGTGTGGCTGACCGTGCCGATGGCCCTGCTCATGGCGTTCTCCCGGGTCTTCTTCGGCGTCCACTACCCGCACGACGTGGTGGTCGGCCTGCTGCTCGGCGGGGTGGTCGCCTTCCTGGTCGTCAGGGCGGCGAACCGGCCGGTCCTGGCCCTTGTGGAGGCGGCACGGTCGAGCCGGAGCGGCGCCGTGGTGTGGTGCGCCGGGCGTGGGCCGCGCCCGCACGCCTCCACGCGCCCCGGGGGTGTGCGCCACGGCGCGTACTGAACGCGCCGTGGACGTGCCAGGATCGGGGGTGCGATGACTTCCACCGATGCCCCCACCCCCGTGTTCGAAGCCCCGGCCGTCGCGGCACCCGCCGCGCTGCACGGGCCCGTCCTCGCCTGGTTCGACCGGCACGCCCGCGACCTGCCCTGGCGGCGCCCCGAGGCGGGCGCGTGGTCCGTGATGGTCAGCGAGTTCATGCTCCAGCAGACCCCGGTCGTCCGGGTCCTGCCGGTGTACGAGCAGTGGCTGGCGCGCTGGCCGCGCCCCGCCGACCTGGCCGCCGACGCGCCGGGCGAGGCCGTCCGCGCCTGGGGCCGGCTCGGCTACCCGCGGCGGGCGCTGCGGCTGCACGCGGCGGCGGTCGCCATAACGGAGCGGCACGGCGGCGATGTGCCGAGCGAGCACGCGGCGCTGCTCGCGCTGCCCGGGATCGGGGAGTACACGGCGGCCGCCGTGGCCTCGTTCGCGTACGGGCAGCGGTACGCGGTCCTCGACACGAACGTGCGCCGGGTGTTCGCCCGGGCGGCGACGGGCGTGCAGTACCCGCCGAACGCCACGACCGCCGCCGAGCGCAGGCTCGCGCGCGAGCTGCTGCCCGAGGACGAGGCGACGGCGGCGCGCTGGGCGGCGGCCTCGATGGAGCTGGGCGCGCTGGTGTGCACGGCGAAGAACGAGGACTGCGCGCGGTGTCCGATCGCCGAGCTGTGCGCGTGGCGGCTGGCCGGGAAGCCCGCCCACGACGGGCCGCCCCGGCGCGGGCAGACGTACGCGGGCACCGACCGCCAGGTGCGGGGCCGGCTCCTCGCCGTCCTGCGGGACTCGCCGGGGCCGGTGTCCCAGGCGGCGCTCGACGCGGTGTGGGACGACCCGGTGCAGCGCGCCCGCGCCCTGGACGGCCTGGTCGCGGACGGCCTCGTGGAGCCGCTGGCCGACGCGGAGTACCGCCTGCCGCAGGGCTGAGCCCGTGGCGGCGCACGGGCCCGCAGGGCTGAGCCCGCGGCGGCCGGCGGGACCGAGTGCCTGAGCCCGCGCCGGCCCGCGGGTCAGAGGACCTGAGCCCGCGGCAGCTCGCGGGTCCGAGGACCTGAGCCCGCGCCGGCCCGCGGGTCCGAGGACCTGAGCCCGCGGCAGCCCGCGGGTCCAAGTCGTGACGGCCCGCAGGCCGAGTCCGCGCCGCCACAGGCCCGAGCCCGCGCCGTCCCGCAGGCCCGAGCCCCCGGCGGCCCGCGGGACCGAGTCCGTTGCGGCCCGCGGCCGGGCGAGCCCACCCCTATACCCACTCCAGCGCCCTGTTACACAACCGATGGACAGCCGTGCGTCCGCCGACGGCTGGGGCGCACAACCTCGTGACAACCGCTCCGTAGCGTCATCGACGTCAAGCAAACGAGCTGGTCACGGGGATGGAGGCGGTCGGTATGTCGCACGGCGAGGTGCTCGACTTCGAGGAGTACGTACGCACTCGGCAGGACGCGCTGCTGCGGAGCGCCCGCCGGCTCGTCCCCGACCCGGTGGACGCGCAGGACCTCCTCCAGACCGCCCTCGTCCGCACGTACGGCCGCTGGGACGGCATCGCCGACAAGTCGCTCGCCGACGCGTACCTCCGCCGGGTGATGATCAACACCCGCACCGAGTGGTGGCGGGCCCGCAAGCTCGACGAGGTCCCCACCGAGCAGCTGCCCGACGCGTCCGTCGACGACGCCACCGAGCAGCACGCCGACCGCGCGCTGCTCATGGACATCCTCAAGGTGCTCGCCCCGAAGCAGCGCAGCGTCGTCGTGCTGCGCCACTGGGAACAGATGAGCACGGAGGAGACGGCCGCCGCGCTCGGGATGTCGACGGGTACGGTGAAGTCCACGCTCCACCGCGCCCTGGCCCGACTGCGTCAGGAACTGGAGAGCCGTGGTGTCGCCGATGCCCGTGCTCTGGAGCGCTCGACCGTACGACGTGACGAACGGGGGCAGGACCGGTGCGCGGCCTAGGCGCCAGAATCGACGGCGACGACGGGTCCGGCGGCCCGCGCCGCCGGACCCTCACGGCGGCGAGCATCACGGCGGTGACCGTGCTCGCCGCCGTCGCCGTGCTCCTGACCGCCTGCTCCACCGGCGGTACGGGCTCCCGCGACGAGGGCGCGGCCCGCACCGACGCGGTGGCCTCGGCCTCCCCCGCGCCGGTCTCCCCCTCGCCGTCCTCCGGCCAGATGCCCGCCGAGCGGGTCGATCCGATCGCGCTGCTCAAGGCCGACCCCAAGATCGGGCCCCGTCTGAAGGACGATCTGAAGCCCTGCGTGGCCGACGCGTACCCGGTGGACACCTCGTACGGGAACCTGACCGGCGGGACCTCGCCCGATGTCGTCGTCAACGTGATGACCTGCGGCGACGCCGTCGGTATCGGCACCTTCGTGTACCGCGAGAACGGCGACGGCTACAAGAACGTCTTCATGGTCGAGGACGCGGCCGTGTACGCCACGATCGACCGGGGCGACCTGGTGGTGACCAAGCAGGTGTACGCCAAGGGCGACCCGGTGGCCTACCCGTCGGGCGAGGACGTGATCACGTACCGCTGGTCGGGCAGCAAGTTCTCCCAGCACGACTGGGTGCACAACGACTACAGCCGCGCGGTCGGCGACGGTGGCCTCGACGGCCCCGCGACGCCCGAGCCGAGCGGCAGCTGAACGAGAACGTGGAGTGAGAGGGCGCGCGATGGCCGAGACCCATGTGCTGTTCGTCGAGGACGACGACGTCATCCGCGAGGCCACCCAGCTCGCGCTGGAGCGGGACGGCTTCGTGGTGACCGCCATGCCCGACGGCCTGTCGGGCCTGGAGGCGTTCCGGGCGGACCGCCCCGACATCGCCCTGCTCGACGTGATGCTGCCGGGCATGGACGGGGTGAGCCTGTGCCGCCGCATCCGCGACGAGTCGACCGTGCCCGTGATCATGCTGTCCGCGCGGGCCGACTCCATCGACGTCGTCCTGGGTCTCGAGGCCGGGGCCGACGACTACGTGACCAAGCCCTTCGACGGTTCCGTCCTTGTGGCCCGGATCCGGGCCGTGCTGCGCCGCTTCGGCCACGCGGGCGGCCCGGCGGCGGGCGACGCGGGCGGGGACGAGGGCCCGGAGGGCGGCCTGCTGGTCTTCGGGGACCTGGAGGTCGACACCGAGGGCATGGAGGTCCGCAGGGGCGGCGAGCAGGTGGGGCTGACGCCGACGGAGATGCGGCTGCTGCTGGAGTTCTCGACCGCGCCGGGCACCGTCCTGTCCCGGGACAAGCTCCTGGAGCGGGTCTGGGACTACGGCTGGGGCGGCGACACCCGGGTGGTGGACGTCCATGTGCAGCGGCTGCGCACCAAGATCGGCCAGGACCGGATCGAGACGGTCCGCGGCTTCGGATACAAGCTCAAGGGATGACAGGCGCTGATGTGTGAGAAGCAGGTCGGCAGATGAAGCCGCCCGCCCTGCGTACCGGCGTGCGCTGGAAGATCGCCGTCGCCATCGCGGCCGTGGGCGCGCTCATCGCGGTCACCCTCAGCCTGGTCGTCCACAACTCGGCGCGCGTCTCGATGCTCGACAACGCGCGCGAGGTGCAGATGGAGCGGCTGCTCTTCGCACAGCGGATGTACGAGGGCTCCAAGCCGAAGGAACCGCGCTTCGGCACCAAGATCAACGACCCGATGCTGCCGCCCGAGCTCGACCAGCTGATGCGTGACAACCGGCGCGGCACCTTCGTCCAGGAGCACAGCCACGGCGGTCCGCCCGACGTCTGGGCGGCCGTGCCGCTCGCCAACGGCGACGTGCTGTCGCTGCACATCCCGTTCGCCGACCGCAGCGCCGCGATCATGAAGGACCTCGACCGCGCGCTGGTCATCGGCTCCGTCTCCGTGGTCTTCGGCGGCTGTGCGCTCGGTGTGCTCATCGGCGGCCAGCTCTCGCGCCGGCTCCGCAAGGCCGCCGCGGCGGCGGGCCGGGTCGCGCAGGGCAACACGGAGGTACGGGTACGGGACGCCATCGGCGGAGTCGTCCGCGACGAGACCGACGAGCTGGCCCGCGCGGTGGACGCGCTGACCGACGCGCTGCAGGAACGGATCGAGGCCGAGCGCCGGGTCACCGCCGACATCGCGCACGAGCTGCGCACCCCGGTGACCGGTCTGCTCACGGCGGCGGAGCTGCTGCCTCCGGGGCGGCCCACCGAACTCGTACGGGACCGGGCGCAGGCCATGCGCACGCTGGTCGAGGACGTCCTGGAGGTCGCCCGGCTCGACAGCGCCTCGGAGCGCGCCGAGCTCCAGGAGATCGCGCTCGGGGAGTTCGTCGAGCGCCGGGTGCGGGCGCTCGACCCGGAGGCGGTCGTGCACGTGGTGCACGAGTCCTGGGTGAGCACGGACCCCCGGCGCCTCGAGCGGATCCTGGGCAACCTGCTCGCGAACGCGGCCAAGCACGGCAAGCCGCCGGTCGAGGTCACGGTCGAGGGCCGGGTCGTCCGGGTCAGGGACCACGGGCCCGGCTTCCCCGAGGCGCTGCTGCGCGAGGGGCCGAGCCGGTTCAGGACCGGGGCGAGCGACCGCGCCGGGCACGGGCACGGGCTCGGCCTGACGATCGCGGCGGGGCAGGCCAGGGTCCTCGGGGCCCGGCTCACCTTCCGGAACGCGGCTCCCGAGGGGACGCCGGAGGGGGCGGGCGGGGCGATCGCGGTGCTCTGGCTGCCGGACCACGCGCCGACGAACACGGGCAGCTTCCCGATGATCAAGTTCGCGGACTGAGGGTCGTACAGAGGGCTGAGGTCGTACAGCGGACCGAGGGTCGCACAGAGGACTGAGGGACGTACGTACGCGGAAGGGCCCCGGCACATCGGATGTGCCGGGGCCCTCTCGTGCGTACAGGCGTCGTCAGACCGTCTCGGCGACCTTCGGCAGCTCGCCGTCCGTCGCCTGCGGCTTCTTCGCCTCCGGTCCGGCGCCGCGCAGGGCGACCTCCTTGACCAGGAAGGCGAGGACGAAGCCGACGACCGCGACCGCCGCGCCGACCAGGAAGGCCGAGTGCGTACCGGCGGCCACCGCGTGCTGGTACGCCTCGCGGAGCGCCTCGGGCAGCTTCGCGAGGGAGGCCGCGTCGAGCTGGGCGGACTGCTGGGTCAGCGCGGAGCCGCCACGGGCCGCCATCTCGTCCTGGACGCGGCTCGTGAAGAGCGCGCCCATGATCGCGACGCCGAAGGAGGAGCCGAGGGTGCGGAAGAGCGTCGTCGAGGAGGAGGCGACGCCCATGTCCTTCATCTCGACGCTGTTCTGCGCGACGAGCATCGTGATCTGCATCAGGAAGCCCATGCCGGCGCCGAGCACCGCCATGTAGACACCGGAGGTCAGACGGGAGGTGTCGGTGTCCATCTGCGCGAGCAGGAACAGGCCGATGACCATCAGGGCCGTACCGATGATCGGGAAGATCTTGTACTTGCCGCTGTTGGTGGTGATCCGGCCGGAGATCAGCGAGACGACCATCATGGCGAGCAGCATCGGCAGGAGCAGCAGACCGGAGTTGGTCGCGGAGGCGCCCTGGACGGACTGCTGGAAGAGCGGCAGGAAGAGGACCGCGCCGAACATCACGAAGCCGGTGAGGAAGCCGATCACCGACATGAGGGTGAAGTTGCGGCTGCGGAAGATGTGGAGCGGGACGACCGGGTCGGCGGCGCGGTTCTCGGCCCAGAGGAAGGCGGCGAGCGCGAGGACACCGGCGACCGAGAGTCCGACGATGGTCGCGGAGCCCCAGGCGTACTCCGTACCGCCCCAGGTCGTGACGAGGACGATCGCGGTGATGCCGACGGTCAGCAGCCCGGCGCCGAGGAAGTCGATCCGGACGGAGCGGTCGCGCTGCTTCTTCGGCAGGTGGAGGACCGCGGTGATCATCGCGAGTGCGACGGCGCCGAGCGGCAGGTTGATGTAGAAGGACCAGCGCCAGCCCCAGTGGTCGGTGATGGTGCCGCCGACCAGCGGCCCGCCGATCATGGCGAGGGCCATCACGCCGGCCATCATGCCCTGGTACTTGCCCCGCTCGCGGGGCGGGATCAGGTCGCCGATGATCGCCATGACGCCGACCATCAGACCGCCGGCGCCCAGGCCCTGGACGGCACGGAAGCCGATGAGCTGACCCATGTCCTGGGCCATGCCGCTGAGCGCCGAGCCGATCAGGAAGATCACGATCGAGGTGAGGAAGACGCCCTTGCGGCCGTACATGTCGCCGAGCTTGCCCCAGATGGGGGTGGAGGCGGCGGTGGCCAGGGTATAGGCGGTGACGACCCAGGAGAGGTGCGCGAGGCCGCCGAGCTCGCCGACGATGGTCGGCATCGCGGTGCCGATGATCATGTTGTCGAGCATCGCGAGCAGCATCGCGATCATCAGGGCGAGGAGGACGACGCGGACGCTGCGCGGCTGCTCCGCCTCCTGGGACGCCTCCGCCGCCGTCCTGGGTTCTGGTGTGGTGGTCATGTCCCGCGCTCCTGTGTTCCCGCTCCCGGCACCCGCCCGGGTGCTTACTTGCCGACCGGCTAGTTACTACACTGGGGACGGTAGACCCGTAACTAGCCGGGCGTCAAGCAAGTAAGAGCGTGTGGGAGCGAGCAGACCATGGCCAGAGGCAACACCCGCCAGCGCATCCAGGACGTGGCGCTCGAACTCTTCGCCGAACAGGGGTACGAGAAGACCTCACTGCGGGAGATCGCCGAGCGCCTCGACGTCACGAAGGCGGCGCTGTACTACCACTTCAAGACCAAGGAAGACATCCTCATCGGACTCTTCCAGGACCTCACCCGCCCCATGGACGAGCTGATCGAGTGGGCGCGGACGCAGCCCCGCACGCTGGAGACCCGGCAGGAGATCCTGCGCCGTTACCAGCAGGCGCTCCTCGCCGCCGCCCCGCTCTTCCGCTTCATGCAGGAGAACCAGGCCACGGTGCGTGAGCTGAGCATCGGGCTGACGTTCAAGGAGCGCATGATCGAGCTGACGGGCCTGGTGCAGGAGGAGGACTTCGCGACGGTCGACCGGGTGCGGTGCGTGAGCGCGATCTTCACGCTGCACGCCGGCACCTTCTTCATGCAGAACGTCGAGGGCGACCTCGAGGAGAAGCACGAAGCCGTCCTCGAGGTCGCCCTCGATCTGCTGAGCCAGGCGCATCACGCCTGATCACCCGCTGTGTGTCAGATGCTGACGCCCATCGAGCGCAGGAACGCGGCCGGGTTCAGGGCGGAGCCGTAGTTCGGGGTCGTACGGATCTCGAAGTGCAGGTGCGGGCCGGACGAGTTGCCGGTGTTGCCGGACAGGGCGATCTTCTGGCCGGCGCCGACCTTCTGGCCGACGTGCACCTGGATCTTCGACAGGTGCGCGTACTGCGAGTACTTGCCGTTGGCGTGCTTGACGACGATGGCGTTGCCGTACGCGGGGCCGTCGCCGCCGCCGTTCGGGCCGGCCTTCACGACGGTACCGGCACCGGCGGCCTTGACCGGGGTGCCGACCGGGACGGCGAAGTCCTGGCCGGAGTGCTTGTGGGCCCACATGGCGCCGCCCTGGTTGAAGCTGGCGGTCAGGGTGTAGCCGCCGACCGGCTTGACCCAGGAGGGGGCCTTCTTGGCGGCGACCGGGGCGGCCTTGACCGCCTTGGCGACGGCCGCCTTCTTCGCGGCGGCCTTCTCGGCGGCGGCCTTGACGGTGGCGGCGGCGTGCGCCTGGGCGTCGGCCTGCGCGGCGACGGCAGCGGACGCACCGGTCGCGGCAGTCGCGATGGTGGCCTTGCCCTCGGCGGCGAAGGCGGACCCAGCTCCGGCCACCAGCGACACTCCCAGACCCGCGGTGGCGAGAGCGACGGCGGTGACTCGGGCGGCGGGGTTCATAACGCGCTTCGACATACGGGGGAAAACCTCCGGACAGAAAGGGACCCGATGCGAGCGGCGCACCGGGCGGGCTGTTGCTCATCCTTGGTAACCCGGACCCCCATCCGGCGTAAACCACCCCATCTACGACATTGCGTCGTAGCGGCGGGCGGGGAAGTTCAGCCCTTGACGCCCGACTCCTCCACCTTCGAAATCGGACATACCAACCCAAGAGAACTGGTTTATCCGCACGTCGGACTCGCCCGGAACCGTCCATCAGGCCCCTCAGCGCACGGTTCGGGAGGTCTTGGGACCTAAGACCCGGGCGCGGCGCCCTGAACGTCCCGAATCACCACCAAACACCAGCACTATTCCGTTTAGTACCCCTCGAAACGCCTGTGCGCCTTGTCACGGCGCCGCCCCCGCCATTGCGACCTGGGTCACGCAACCGCGGCCTTGTCGATCACGTCCGGGGCTACGCTGACGCCGTCGGGCACCAAGGGGGGACACCAGATGGATCCGTCAGTCATCGGCACGCGCCTCGCCTCTGCGGCGATGGCCCCGCTTCTGAAGAAACTGCTGGTCAGCGACGGTCCAGGGGCGGGTCTGCCGGGCGCGGCCCGGCGCATCCGACTGTCCGGGCTCGTCTCCTTCCGCGGTGAGAAGCGCACCCTGACCGAGAAGGACGTCCGCAAGCTCGCCGCCACCCTCGTCGAGCGCGCGACGGCCGGCCCCGGCGAGCGGCCGTTCCCCGCCGACGAGACCGAGGCGCTCACGGACACCCTGGCCGCGACCCTGCTCGCCCTCGGCGACCTCGACATGGACGACGTCCAGGCCGTCCACCTGGGCGCGCCCGCCCTGGCCCGCGCCCTGCGCACGGCGGCCCCGGCCCCGGACGGCCTGTCGACGGACTCCGTCCACTTCCTCGGCTCGCTGACCGAGTGGGCCTGCGTCCACATCCTGGAGTTCTTCACCCAGCGCTCCACCTTCGTGGCCCGCTCCCTGGTCGAGCAGACCCGCGGCCAGGCCGCCCTGACCGCCAAGGTCGACGAGGTCATCCGCCGCACGCCCCGGGTGGACGCGCGGGACGCGGAGTTCGAGCGGCGGTACCTGGCGTACGTGGCGCGGAAGCACGGGAGCCTGCAGATCTACGGGGTCGACCTGGACGGGGCTCCGGAGAGGTGGCCGCTGGACGTGGCGTATCTGTCGCTGGAGGCGACGGGGCTGCTCTCCAACATGCTGGAGCTCGAAGGCAGGGCAGCGCTGGACCTGCTGGAGGCCGAGGGCAGGGCAGCGCTGACCGAACTCGATGACAGCACGCTGGCAGACCGGTACTCCTTGGATGAAGCCGCGCTCCTGCGTCTCGGATACGGACGGCTCCGCGAGCGCGCCGCTGTGGGCGGCCCCGCCGACCAGGCGCTCGCCCAGCAGGACCGGGTCCTGCTGCGGGGCCTCGCCGGCTCCGGGAAGACGACGCTCGTCCAGTGGCTGGCCGTCTCGGCGACCCGCGAGGACCTCGCGGACGACATGGCGTACCTCCGCGACCGCATCCCCTTCGTCCTCCCCCTCCGCACCCTGACCCGCCACGGCGAGCGGCTCCCCAGCCCCGACCGCTTCCTGGCCTCCGTCGACTGCCCCCTCTCCCCACCCGACGGCTGGGCGGACCGCGTCCTCGCCTCCGGGCGCGGCCTGGTCCTCGTCGACGGCATCGACGAGATCCCGGAGGCCGAGCGCGAGCGCGCCCGCCGCTGGCTCCGCGACCTCCTCGACTCCTACGAAGGCAACCGCTGGCTCGTCACCTCCCGCCCCACCGCCGTACGCGACGACTGGCTGGCGGGCGAGGGCTTCGCCGAGCTGACCCTCACCCCCATGTCGACCGCCGAGGTCACCACCTTCGTACGCCGCTGGCACCGGGCGGCCGGACCGGACGCGGCCCCGTACGAGCAGCAGCTGCTCGACGCCCTACGGTCCACCTCCGAGGTCGCCCAGCTCGCCACCAACCCCCTCATGTGCGGTCTGATCTGCGCCCTGCACCGCAGCCGCCGGGGTTTCCTGCCGCGCGGCCGCAAGGCGCTCTACGACGCGGCCCTGTCGATGCTCCTCAGCCGCCGCGACCGCGAGCGGGACATGGGCACCCCGTACGGGATCGAGCTGGGCGAGGCCCCGCAGATCCAGCTGATCCAGCGCATCGCGTACTGGCTGACCCTCAACGGCCGCACGACGATCGACCGTTCGCACGCTGAGTCGGTCGTACGGGAGGCGGTGCCCGCCATCACCGAGGCGGCCGGGTACGACCCGGACGCGGTCTTCACTCACCTCCTCCACCGCAGCGGCCTCCTGCGCGAACCGACCGCCGACACCGTCGACTTCGTGCACCGCACCTTCCAGGACTACCTCGCGGCGAAGGCGCTCGTGGACCGCTGGGACATCGGCGTCCTGGTCCGGCACGCGGCCGACGACCAGTGGGAGGACGTCATCCGCATGGCTGTCGGCCATGCCCGCCCACGTGAATGCGCCGAGATCTTCGAGGAGTTGCTCCGCGCGGTCGACGCGGCACCCGACCGCAGCACCCGGCTGCGGATCCTGGTCGTGGCGGCGACCGCCCTCGACCACGCGACGGAGGTGGCGCCGGAGATCCGGAGCCGGGTCCTGCGCCGGACTGCGGCGGTCATTCCGCCCTCCGGCCCGGACGAGGCGCGGGATCTGGCGTCGGTGGGACGGGCGGTCCTCGACCTGCTGCCGGGACCGGAGGGGCTCGACGGCGAGGCCGCACGGGCGGTGGTGATCACGGCGACGCACATCCTGGACGACGCGGCGCTGCCGTACCTGGCGAGGTTCACCCGCCACCCGAGCCTGCGGGTGCGCTCCCAGCTCATGTGGGCATGGCCCCGGTTCGACCCCGCGACATACGCCGAGGAGATCATCGCCCGGCTGGATCCGTCGGAACTCAGCTTCACCGTGCGTACCGACGAACACGCGGCCCTGTTCGAGCGCCTGGGGCTGCGTCCGGAGCGCCTGGAACTCCGTCAAGGCCTCACCCCGCACGGAGCGGCGCTGCTGGGCGACGCGCTCAGGAGCGCGAAGAGCCTGGGCGTCGTGGCTTCGATCGCCCACATCCTCGAGTCCCTCCCCGCCGACAACGCGCTGGAGAGCCTCACCCTGGCGGACACCCCGGAAGGAGGTTTCGGCGTATTCCGACGCCTGACCGAGCTGAGTGGGCTCACGGTCCGCGGTGAGAACGTGGTGGCCCCGGAGGACTGGTGGGTGCTCGCCGATTTCACCCGGCTCAGGTTCCTCTCGGTGACCGACACGGCCCTGCGGACCATGCCGGACTCGCTGCGGCTGCCGGTCAACTCGCTGTACGTGGAGTGCAGGGATGCCTTCGCCCCCCTCGACGTGATCGGTCGTGCCTTCCCGCATCTGGAGCAGCTCTTCGTCTGGGGCTCACACCGTGGCCAGGTCCACGACCTCACGCCCTTGGCGCCACTGGAACGGCTCTCCTACGTCGCCGCCGCGACCGGCGCCCGCTTCACCGGCACCGAACACCTCCGCCCCACCGTCGAAGTGGTCACATGACCCGCCCTCCCCCGGTACGTTCGCGCACATGACCGACATAGAACTCGCCGACGCCATCGAGTCCGTACGCGATCAGCTCATCGAGGCCGCCGGCCGGGCCACGGGGAAGCCCGTGGCCTTCGAAGTGGGGGACATCGAGATGGAGTTCACGATCGAACTCCGCAAGGAGGTGAAGGGCGGGGCCAAGGTCAAGGCCTGGGTCGTCGAGGCCGGGGCCGACGCCTCCCGGGCGCGGGGCGAGACGCACCGGGTCTCCTTCACGCTGAAGCCGCTCAACGCCGCCACCCGAGGTCCCTGGCTCGTCGGGAACGACGACGCGGGTGACACCTCCGACTTCGGCGCCGGGCCCGCCCGCTGATGGGCGTCCTCGGGCGCACCGCCTTACGGCTCCCCGTCGTCGTCCGCTCCGAGCAGCACGGCCGACAGGGCAGCGGGGTCATGCTCACCACCGACACCGTCCTCACCTGCGCCCATGTCCTGGGCCCCGCCTACTCGGCCTGGGTGTCCGTGCCCGGACTGCACGCGTCCGTCCTCTGTCAGGTGATCTGGTCGGACCACCGGCTCGACGCGGCGCTCCTGCAGGCCCCCAAGAGCCTGGCCGGTCTGGTCGCCTACCGCGCCAGGATCGGCCACGTCGCCACCGACCGGCCCCTGCCCGGCTGCGAGATCCTCGGGTATCCGCGAGTCCAGCGGTACGAGGACGGCCGCAAACTGGAGAGCGATCAGTACCGCGGCACCCTGCTCCCCCTCGCCGGGCTCATCCGCCGCACGATGGTCGTCGAGCTCGACGCACCGCCGGCGGCCGTGGAGAGCGACGAGGGTTCACCGCTCGCGGGGCTCTCCGGCGGGCCGGTCATCTCCGGTGACGGGCTGATCGGGATCGTGCGCGAGGTGCCGAGGGGCCGTGGGCACCGGCGCGTCGAGTGCGTGCCGCTGAGCGCCCTCGCCGCCGACGCCGACTTCCTCGTCGCCTACACCCAGGCCACCGGCCACGGCTTCCCCTCGCTCGTCGCGCTCACCCACCACTCCTCGACCGACGCGCCCTACGAGCAGGAGTACGGCGAGGCCGTCGCCGCCGCCTACCGCCGCACCCGGATCTTCGGCCTCGACGAACTCGGCCGACGGGCCGCCGACTGGGACCTGGACACCGCCTACCTCTCCCTGGAGGCCACCTCACGGGCCCCGGCCGCCGCTCCCGTCCCGCAGCGCATCGACGACCTCCTCGCTTCCCGGCCCCGCGTCCTGCTCCGCGGGGACGCGGGCGCGGGCAAGACCACCCTCGTCTGGTGGCTCGCCGCCCACGCGGCCGCCGGCACCCTCGGCCCGCGACTGGCCGAGCTGAACGGGCTCGTGCCGTTCGTCGTCCCCCTGCGGGCCCTCCGCGCCCGGGGCACCGGCTTCCCCACCCCCGCCGAACTCCCGGGCACGGCAGGCCTGATGATCGACGCGGCACCCGACGGCTGGGCCGGGCGCGTGCTGGCCGAGGGTCGGGCGCTGCTGCTCGTCGACGGTCTCGACGAGGTGCCCCAGGAGGACCGGGAGGCCGTCCACGGCTGGCTGTCGGGGCTCCTCGCCCGCTACCCCCGCACCCGCTGCGTGGCGACCGTGCGACCGCTCGCCGTCGAGGTGGACTGGCTGGGCGGGGAGGGGTTCGAGGAGCTCACCCTGCTCCCGCTGCGGGACGAGGACATCCAGGCCTTCGTGACCGCCTGGCACGACGCCGCCCGGCTCGACGCCGTCGACGAGCCGCTCGACGCGCTCGAACGCGACCTGCTCCAGCAGTTCCGCCACAACCCGACCCTGGCCGACCTGGCCCGTACACCGCTGCTGTGCGCGGTGATCTGCGCCCTGCACCGATTACGGGACGGGTTCCTGCCCGAGACCCGCTGGGCGCTCTACGACTCCGCCCTGAGGCTGCTGCTCGGCAGCCGCGACGACCGGCGCCGGATCGACGCCCCCGACGGCATCCGGATGTCGGTGGAGGAGCACCAGCAGCTCCTCCAGCGGCTCGCGGCCTGGCTCGTCCGGGGCGGGCAGACGGAGTTCACCCGGGAGCAGGCGCTCCACCAGCTGAACCGGACGCTGCCGGGGATGCCACGCGTCGCGGAGCAGGGCACGCCCGAGGAGATCCTCACCCATCTCCTCAACCGCACCGGCCTCCTCCACGAACGGACCGACTCCGTCTTCCAGTTCGCCCACCGCACGTTCCAGGACTTCCTGGCGGCCAAGGAGTTCGTCGAGGACGACCTCGTACCGGAACTGCTGCGGCACGCGCGCGACCAGCAGTGGCACGACGTCCTGCTGCTCGCGGCCGGCCACTGCTCGCGCCGCGACCTGCCCGTCCTCGTGGAGGGGCTCCTCGCGGCCGGCTCGGGGAGCCGGGACAAGGACCTGAAGACGACCCTGTACGTGCTGGCAGCCCTCTGCGCCCAGCACGCGGCCTGGCTCACGGAGGGGCTCCACGCGCGCGTGCGGAAGGCGATCGTCTCGGTCCTGCCGCCCCGGACCCTCGAACAGCAGAACACGCTGACAAGGCTGGGGGCCTACCTCCTGCCGCTCCTGCCCGACCCGGCGTCGGAGGCGGAGCCCAGAGGATCCTCGCTCTCCCTGATCTGCGAGATCGGTGGCGCGGCCGCGCTCCCCTATGCACGCGCGTACGCCGACGCCACGCATGCCTTTCTGCTGGCCGTCAGCTGGTCGACGTTCCCGACGGAGGCGTACGCCCGCGAAGTCCTGGCCCGCATCCCGCTCGACATCGTCATGCTCTACATCACGGAAAGAGACCAGCTCCCTTGGGTCCCGCTGCTGCGGCACGCCCCGAACGTTCATCTGCACGGCGGCTTCGCCCAGGCGGAGATCACGGAAGCCCTCCGTGACCTCCCCCTGAAACTGCTCCACATCACCGACAACGCACGCCTGACGGACCTGTCGCTGCTCATGCCGTTCGCGGCCACGCTCCGGGCCCTGTCGATGCAGCGTTGCTCGTCGCTGACGGACCTCACGGCACTCGAGGGTCTCGTCGAGCTGCAGTCCTTGCAGCTCGACGGTATGCGGCTGGGCGCCGAGGAGCTGAAGGTGATCGCGAGGGTCCGTTCGCTGCGGCACCTCTCGCTGCACGCCCGCCCGGACCTCACCACCCAGCTGGACCTGACCCCGCTGCACAGCCTCGCCGGCCTCAAGGTGAGGGTCGAGGGCCTCGCCAAGCGCCAGGTCCTCGGCCGTGCCCCCTTCGGCGACCGGCTCACCCTGCAGCCGTAGGGACCCACGCCAAAGGGGCGGCCCCGGACTCTTCCGAGTCCGGGGCCGCCCCTGTCACGCGATCGGGCGCTTACGCGTCCTTCGAGAGGTTCGGGCCCGCTCCGCCCGTGGCCTGCTCGATCGGCGGGACGTCCGGCAGGGCCGACTTCTCCTCGCCGCGGAAGGTGAACTTCTTCTCCTCACCCTCGCCCTCGACATCCACGACCACGATGTGACCGGGGCGCAGCTCGCCGAAGAGGATCTTCTCGGAGAGCGAGTCCTCGATCTCGCGCTGGATCGTCCGGCGCAGCGGCCGGGCGCCCAGAACGGGGTCGTAGCCCTTCTTGGCGAGCAGCTCCTTCGCGGACTGGGAGAGCTCGATGCCCATGTCCCGGTCCTTCAGGCGCTCGTCCACCCGGCCGATCATCAGGTCGACGATCTGCAGGATGTCGTCCTGGGTGAGCTGCGGGAAGACGATGATGTCGTCCACACGGTTGAGGAACTCCGGGCGGAAGTGCTGCTTCAGCTCGTCGCTGACCTTCGCCTTCATCCGCTCGTAGTTGGACTTCGTGTCGCCCTGGGCGGCGAAGCCCAGGTTGAAGCCCTTCGAGATGTCCCGGGTCCCGAGGTTGGTCGTCATGATGATGACCGTGTTCTTGAAGTCCACGACCCGGCCCTGGGAGTCGGTCAGGCGACCGTCCTCCAGGATCTGGAGAAGGGAATTGAAGATATCGGGGTGGGCCTTCTCGACCTCGTCGAAGAGGACGACGGAGAACGGCTTGCGGCGCACCTTCTCGGTGAGCTGGCCGCCCTCTTCGTAGCCCACGTATCCGGGCGGGGAACCGAAGAGCCGGGAAACCGTGTGCTTCTCGCTGAACTCCGACATGTCGAGGGAGATCATCGCGTCCTCGTCGCCGAAGAGGAATTCGGCGAGCGCCTTGGACAGCTCGGTCTTACCGACACCGGACGGGCCGGCGAAGATGAACGAGCCACCCGGACGCTTCGGGTCCTTCAGGCCGGCACGCGTACGACGGATCGCCCGCGAGAGGCCGATGACGGCGTCCTTCTGGCCGATGACGCGCTTGTGGAGCTCGTCCTCCATGCGGAGCAGGCGGCTGGACTCCTCCTCGGTCAGCTTGAAGACCGGGATGCCGGTGGCGGTCGCGAGGACCTCGGCGATCAGCTCGCCGTCGACCTCGGCGACGACGTCCATGTCGCCGGCCTTCCACTCCTTCTCCCGCTTGGCCTTCGCCGCCAGCAGCTGCTTCTCCTTGTCGCGGAGAGACGCCGCCTTCTCGAAGTCCTGGGAGTCGATCGCGGACTCCTTGTCCCGGCGGACGCCGGCGATCTTCTCGTCGAACTCGCGGAGGTCCGGCGGCGCGGTCATCCGGCGGATGCGCATCCGGGAACCGGCCTCGTCGATCAGGTCGATCGCCTTGTCCGGCAGGAAGCGGTCCGAGATGTACCGGTCGGCCAGGGTCGCGGCCTGGACGAGGGCCTCGTCCGTGATGGAGACGCGGTGGTGGGCCTCGTACCGGTCACGCAGACCCTTGAGGATCTCGATCGTGTGCGGCAGCGACGGCTCGGCGACCTGGATGGGCTGGAAGCGGCGCTCGAGCGCGGCGTCCTTCTCCAGGTACTTGCGGTACTCGTCGAGCGTGGTGGCGCCGATGGTCTGGAGCTCACCGCGGGCCAGCATCGGCTTGAGGATGCTGGCGGCGTCGATCGCGCCCTCGGCGGCACCCGCACCCACCAGGGTGTGGAGCTCGTCGATGAACAGGATGATGTCGCCGCGGGTGCGGATCTCCTTGAGGACCTTCTTCAGGCGCTCCTCGAAGTCACCGCGGTAGCGGGAGCCGGCGACGAGCGCGCCGAGGTC
The DNA here is from genome assembly GCF_040653315.1 of Streptomyces sp. NPDC047981. Taxonomy (NCBI): domain Bacteria; kingdom Bacillati; phylum Actinomycetota; class Actinomycetes; order Kitasatosporales; family Streptomycetaceae; genus Streptomyces; species Streptomyces sp. NPDC047981. The sequence continues at coordinate 24,796 of NZ_JBEZNQ010000011.1, forward strand.
CAGGGTGTAGAGGTGCTTGTCCTTGAGGGTCTCGGGCACCTCGCCCTTGACGATGGCCTGCGCCAGTCCCTCGACGACGGCGGTCTTGCCGACGCCGGGCTCGCCGATGAGAACCGGGTTGTTCTTCGTGCGGCGGGACAGCACCTGCATGACCCGCTCGATCTCCTTCTCGCGCCCGATGACCGGGTCGAGCTTGGATTCGCGGGCCGCCTGGGTGAGGTTGCGGCCGAACTGGTCGAGGACCAGGGACGTCGAGGGGGTGCCCTCGGCAGGACCGCCGGCCGTGGCGGCTTCCTTGCCCTGGTAGCCGGAGAGCAGCTGGATGACCTGCTGCCGCACCCGGTTGAGATCGGCGCCCAGCTTCACGAGGACCTGGGCGGCGACGCCCTCGCCCTCGCGGATCAGGCCGAGCAGGATGTGCTCCGTGCCGATGTAGTTGTGGCCGAGCTGGAGGGCCTCGCGGAGCGACAGCTCCAGGACCTTCTTGGCACGCGGGGTGAAGGGGATGTGACCGGACGGAGCCTGCTGGCCCTGCCCGATGATCTCCTCAACCTGCTGGCGGACCGCCTCGAGCGAAATCCCGAGGCTCTCCAGGGCCTTAGCGGCGACACCCTCACCCTCGTGGATAAGGCCCAGGAGGATGTGCTCGGTGCCGATGTAGTTGTGGTTGAGCATCCGGGCTTCTTCCTGAGCCAGGACGACAACCCGCCGCGCGCGGTCGGTGAACCTCTCGAACATCGTTAATCGCTCCTCAGAGCGGTCAGTCAGTTAGGGGTCGATCCCCTCCCTGTCCTTCCGCAGCTTAGTCCCGCAAGCGGGGACCGCTCATTCCAACTGCCGACATCCGTCCGGATCACCCCCTTGTCCGTGGGGAGACCTGCTGCCGAACAGCCGACAAATGCTCCAACTCGATGGTGCGAGACGATGTTCCCGCAGGCCAAGCAGTTACCCGCGCCGCATGTACGCCGATGGCGAACGTGAGACGCGAATCGCCGCGAGTCGTCCCTCCTCACTAGGAATGTCTTACCCGTAGGCACTGACACTCCATGCGGCACACCCCGGTTCCCTCCGCTACGGGCGAACATCCTTGCGCTGCCGGACGCACCCGCACGCCCCCCTCACGCTCACGGAGTGCATCCGATCGGCGACGGAGCGTCGATGCCGGCGTGCCCGTCGGCGTAACCAAGGAGCCCTCGGGGGCGTTCCCCGGGCATGCCCTTCAGCGTCCGGCGCGTGCCGCCGCCCCGCTCTCCGCTCGACGGTCCGCCGCTCGACGGTCCGCCGTTCGAGGGCGATCCGGCGCGCTGGTACGAGGAGGGGCTCGGCTGGGCGACGGTGGCGGGGCCGCCGGTGGGCCTGGTGACGGGGCTGCGCTTCGACGTCCTGGAGCTGCCCGCCGAGGCCGGTCGCGCGGTGCTGCGCAGGACGGGCGGCGGCGCCACGGGGCCGGTGGCCCTGGCGGGGCGGCGGATGCGGCTGCTCGTGGCCGCGGGGAGCGCGGAGGAGCTGCCGGGGCTCCTCGACTGGCTGGAGTGGGGCGGCATCTCGCTGGACCTCACCGCGATGGGCGCCGGCAGCCGGATGACCGCTCCTGTTCCCCCAGGATGGAGCGGTTCCGGCGCGCCGGGCGCCGCGGTGTGGCTGCGGGCCCCCGAGCCGGGTCGCGCGGTGGAACCCTCACTCCCCGCCCTGCGGCCCGCGGAGCGGGCCGACGCGGCCGCCCCGTGTCTGGTGCGGCTTGTGGCCGCCGCGGCGGCGGAGTGCCACCGGGTGCGGCTGCTGAGTGCGCGCCCCGCGTGCTCCACGGGCCGGTCGCTCAGCAGCTGACGCGTCAGCGGTTGGCGTTCTCGTACGCGGTCTTGACCTCCGCCGGGACACGGCCGCGGTCGTTCACCGGGTAGCCGTTCTCCTTGGCCCACGCACGGATCTTCGCGGTGTCCGGGCCCGCACCGGGCGCCACTCGGCCCTTGCCGCGCGTAGCGGCGCTGCGGCCACCGGTGCGACGGCCGCTCTTGGTGTACGGCTCGAGCAGGCCGCGGAGCTTCTCCGCGTTGGCGGTGGTGAGGTCGATCTCGTAGGTCTTGCCGTCCAGCGCGAACGTCACGGTCTCGTCCGCCTCGACACCGTCGAGGTCGTCGACAAGAAGGACCTGAACCTTCTGTGCCACCGGATTTCCTTTCATCGAAAATGCAGTACGCGGAAAGGAAACCGCTTTTCCCGGAAAAACACAAACCCCTGGGAGAGGTTCAGAAGCCAGGCAACGCGGGAAACGTACGCGATTCGGACATAGAGGTTCCGAGTGGGTTCCGATGGGCTTCCGATGGGCTTCGGATGAGGTTCCGTGACGGTTCCGCGCACGTTCCGGAGCCGGTATCAGAGCGATCGTTACGATCAGAGGTGCAGAAGCATCCGGCTGTTGCCCAAGGTGTTCGGCTTCACTCGTTCGAGACCGAGGAACTCCGCGACACCCTCGTCATAGGAACGCAGGAGCTCGCTGTACACATCTCCGTCGACCGGAGTCTCACCGATCTCCACGAAGCCGTGCTTCGCGAAGAAGTCGACTTCGAAGGTCAGGCAGAATACCCGGCGCACCCCGAGCCAACGCGCGGTGTGCAGCAACTTCTCGAGCACGTGATGTCCGACACCGGCGCCCTTGAACTCGGGATCGACGGCGAGAGTACGGACTTCGGCGAGGTCTTCCCACATGACATGGAGTGCGCCGCAGCCGACCACGACGGCGTCCTCGTCGCGTTCGGCGACCCAGAACTCCTGGATGGCCTCGTAAAGCGTCACGGTCGCTTTGTCGAGCAGGATGCCCCGGCTGACGTACGGGTCGACGAGGCGGCGTACGGCGGCGACATCACTGGTGCGGGCGCGACGAACGGTGACGGCTTTTGCGGCGGCGGGGGACGACGGCATGGGGGGACGTTATCGCCCGGCGTCGTCCGCGGCGTCGGCAGCCTCGCCGACGGCCTTCTCCGGCGCGGCCGGGGCCGCCGCGGGCGGGCTCGCGGGGGCTTCCTCTGCAGGTGGGGCGGGGGGCTCGGGGGCGTTGTACCCGACGACGCGGATCGCGTCGCTGAGGGCCTCGCGCTGCTCGCTGGACATCATGCCGAAGAACGCGACAAGGGCCGCCGCGGGGTTGTCGCTCTGCGCCCAGGCCTCGTTCATGAGTGCGGCCGAGTAGGCGGCGCGGGTGGAGACCGCCGTATATCGATAGGCGCGCCCGTCGACTTCCCTGCGCACCCAGCCCTTCTGATGGAGATTGTCCATTACGGTCATGACGGTGGTGTAGGCGATGGACCGTTCCTGCTGGAGATCCTCCAGGACTTCCCTGACGGTCACCGGCCGGTTCCATTGCCAGACGCGTGTCATGACGGCGTCTTCCAGCTCTCCCAATTGGCGGGGCACACCGCCACCATAGTCCGCGAACCGGTAATGGCTGGTTATTGACGGAGGAAACGCAACAAAAAGGACGTACGACCGGAAAGCGGTCGTACGTCCTTCGGGTGTTCTTCGGGTGCTGCGCGGGCGTCCTCCGCCGCGGGCGGGGGCCGCCCGCGGGCTACGAGGCCGCGCCGTCCGCCTGGCGGGTGGCCTCGGCGCGGGCGAGGGCGGCGTCCACGGCGGCGTCCTCCTTGGCCTTGTTGGGGCCGCCCTGGCTCTTCACGATCGTGACGACGAGCGCGGTGAAGAACACGGCCATCACGACGGGGGGCAGGAGCGCGGATACGTAGTCCATGGCCACCAGAGTAGCTATCCGGCGACGCGTTCCTCGGGCGGGGGCGGGGGTACGGGGCGTCGGCGCGGCGGGAACACCTCGGAGGGCTTGGGCGCCGGGCGCTTGGCCGGAGCGGGTGTCGCGGGCGGCTTCGGGGTGGCGGGCCGCTTGGGCTCGTCGGCCGCCCGGCCGCCGGGCAGGGCGAGCAGCCGCGCACGGGGCGCCGGGGGCTGCGCGGGTGCCGGCACCACGGGCGTGGGCGGCACGGGCGCGGGCGCCGCCTGGGAGAGGCGGGCGAGGCGGGCGCGCACGGAACGCTCCGCGAGGACCTGGCAGCGCTCCAGGAGTGCGGCGGCCCGGGGGTTGGCCCGCAGCGCGCGCAGGGCCGCGAGGTCGTCGACGCCGGGGTCGTACCCCGCGCCGAGGGCGTCCTGGAGGAGTTCCAGATAGCCGGTGAGCGAGCCGGGCAGGGTCTCGCGGTACCTGGTCAGGTCCGCGAGGAGGAACGCCCGGAGCCGGCCTGCCTCGCGGACGGCGTCGTCCACGGACTCGGCGAGGCGCAGGCAGTCCTGGACATCCTCGTCCTGAAGGGGGGCGGGGTTGAGGGCGGTGGCAAGGGCGCGGCGGACCACACGCAGCTCGTCCGCGCTGAACGCCATGCCGCCCCGGGATCCGTATGGCGTGGGCATGGGGTGACGATACGCGCTAATCGGACAAATTTCGTCTTACCGATCATCCCCGGGCGCGGCGCGGACGGAGGGCCGGGGGCGGGCCGGCAGCGGCCAACAGCCCCGCCACGCGCCTGCTGCCCCTCATGGCTGTCCTCGTCTCCGTCACGGACGTTCCCGATGTACCTACGGAACGGAGACTTCCGGGAGGAGACGACGGTTGTACGGCCGCCCCTGGTTCGGCGCGGCGGCATCCCGGCTTCACCCGCGGCCGGGCAGGGTCACAGCCGGGAGACGTTGCGTTCGTACACCAGGCGCAGGCCCACCAGCGTCAGCCAGGGCTCGTGCTCGTCGATCTGGGTGGAGTCGCCGAGGACCATCGGGGCGAGGCCGCCCGTCGCGATCACCGTCACGGTGGAGGGGTCGCCGTCCCGGCCCACGAGCTCGCGCTTCATGCGCGAGACCACGCCGTCGACCTGGCCCGCGTACCCGTAGACGATGCCCGACTGCATCGCTTCCACCGTGTTCTTGCCGATCACGCTGCGCGGCCGGGCCAGCTCGATCTTGCGGAGCATCGCGCCCTTGACGCCCAGCGCGTCGACCGAGATCTCGATGCCGGGCGCGATCGCCCCGCCCGCGTACTCGCCGCGCGCGGTGATCGCGTCGTACGTCGTCGCCGTACCGAAGTCGACCACGATCGCCGGGCCGCCGTAGAGCTCGACCGCGGCGACCGCGTTGATGATCCGGTCCGCGCCGACCTCCTTCGGGTTGTCCGTGAGGATCGGCACGCCCGTCTTGACGCCGGGCTCGACGAGGACGGCCGGGACGTCGCCGTAGTACCGGCGGGTGACCTCGCGCAGCTCGTGCAGCACCGAGGGGACCGTCGCGCAGATCGCGATCCCCTCGATGCCGTCGCTCAGCTCGACGCCGAGCAGCGGGTGCATGCCCATCAGGCCCTGGAGGAGGACCGCCATCTCGTCGGCGGTGCGGCGCGGGTCGGTCGAGATGCGCCAGTGCTCGACGATCTCCTCGCCGTCGAAGAGGCCGAGGACCGTGTGCGTGTTGCCGACGTCGATGGTGAGCAGCATCAGGCCCGCACCTCGCGCAGGTCGAGGCCGATGTCGAGGATCGGGGAGGAGTGCGTGAGCCCGCCGACCGCGAGGTAGTCCACGCCCGTCGCCGCGTACGCCGCCGCGTTCTCCAGGGTGAGGCGGCCGGAGGACTCCAGCACCGCGCGGCCGGCGACCAGGGCGACGGCCTCCTCGGTCTCCAGAGGGGTGAAGTTGTCCAGCAGGATCAGGTCCGCGCCCGCGTCCAGGACCTCGCGGACCTGGTGCAGCGTGTCGACCTCGACCTCGATCGGCACGTCCGGGAACTGCTCCCGAACGGCCTTGAACGCCTGCGCGACGCCACCGGCGGCCACCACGTGGTTGTCCTTGACCAGCGCGGCGTCCGACAGCGACATGCGGTGGTTGACGCCGCCGCCGCAGCGCACCGCGTACTTCTCCAGGGCGCGCAGGCCCGGAGTGGTCTTGCGGGTGTCGCGCACGCGCGCCCCGGTGCCCTCCAGGACGTCCGCCCACGCGCGCGTGGCGGTGGCGATGCCGGAGAGACGGCACAGGATGTTCAGCGCGCTGCGCTCGCCGGTGAGCAGGTCACGGGTCCGGGTGGTGACGCTCAGGAGCTTCTGTCCCGCCTCGACCCGGTCGCCGTCCTCGACGTGCCGCTCGACCTCGAAGGTGTCGGTGCAGACGATGGACAGCACGGCCTCGACGACGCGCAGGCCGGCGACCACGCCCGCCTCGCGGGCGGTGAAGTCGGCGGTGGCGACCGCGTCCTCGGGGACGGTCGCGACGGTCGTCACGTCCACGCCGCCGTCGAGGTCCTCCTCGATGGCCAGGTGGGCGATGTCCTCGACCTGGACCGGGTCCAGGCCGGCGTCGGCGAGGAGCTGGGCGAGCGCCGGGTCGAGGCCGCTCTCGTAGACCTCGTCGGCGCAGCCGCAGCCGTCACCGCAGCCGCCGGAGTCCTCGGCGGGCGCGCTGATCTGGATCAGGGGGACGTCCACGGGCTGCGGACGTGCTTCTTCGGGCGTGCTCACGGCTGCGGCTCCTCGGGGGCTTCGGGTGTGACGGGGGGAAAGTCTGCGGTGGCGGTACGGCGGACCACGAGCCGCCGGTCGGAGGTGAGGCGCACGACCAGATGGCGCTGCCACTCCTCGACGCGCTCGGGGTGGTCCTCGCGCCAGTGGCAGCCGCGGGTCTCCTCGCGCTCCAGGGCGGCGGCGACCAGGACCCGGGCGACGCACAGGAGGTTGGTGGTCTCCCAGGACTCGACGCCCGGCTCGGCCGTCTTGCCGAAGTGGTCCTCCGCCGCGGAGAGGCTCAGGCTCTCCAGGGCGTCGGCGGCGGCGCCGAGGCTCCCGGCGGACCGCAGCACTCCGGCGTCCGCGCTCATGATCCGCTGGATGCGGACCCGGGTCTCCGGGGCCAGCAGCGGCAGCACGGTCGTGCCTGCGGACACCACCGGAAGGCCCTCGCGGTGCGGGCCGCGCGTGGCGATGTCGTCGGCGATCCGCTCGGCGAAGACCAGGCCCTCCAGGAGCGAGTTCGAGGCGAGCCGGTTGGCGCCGTGGACGCCCGTGCAGGCCACCTCACCGCACGCGTAGAGGCCCGGGACCGTGGTCCGGCCCGTCAGGTCGGTGCGGACGCCGCCGGAGGCGTAGTGGGCCGCAGGGGCGACCGGGACGGGCTCGGTGACCGGGTCGATGCCGTGGGCCCGGCAGGCGGCCAGGATGGTGGGGAAACGCTGCTCCCACATCTCGGCGCCGAAGTGCCGCGCGTCCAGGTACATGTGCTCCGCGCCCTGCTCCTGCATCCGGCGCATGATCGCCTTGGCGACGATGTCGCGGGGGGCGAGCTCGGCCAGCTCGTGCTGCCCGAGCATGAAGCGGACCCCGTCCGCGTCCACGAGGTGGGCGCCCTCGCCCCGTACCGCCTCGGAGACCAGCGGCTGCTGCCCCTCGGAGTCGGCGCCGAGGAAGAGCACCGTCGGGTGGAACTGGACGAACTCCAGGTCGGAGACCTCGGCCCCGGCGCGCAGGGCGAGCGCGACACCGTCGCCGGTGGAGACGGCCGGGTTGGTGGTGGCGGAGAAGACCTGGCCCATGCCTCCGGTGGCGAGGACCACGGCGGGGGCGTGGACGGCGCCGACGCCGTCGTGCTGGCCCTCGCCCATGACGTGCAGGGTCACACCGGCCGTGCGGCCGTCGGCGTCCTTGAGGAGGTCGAGGACGAGGGCGTGCTCGATCGTGCGCAGCCCCCCGTCCCGTATCGCCTCCACGAGGGCGCGGGAGATCTCCGCGCCGGTGGCGTCGCCGCCCGCGTGGGCGATCCGGCGGCGGTGGTGGCCGCCCTCACGGGTCAGGGCGATCTCGCCGTCGGCGGTCTTGTCGAAGTCGGCGCCGGTGTCGATCAGCCGGCGGACGGCGTCGGGGCCCTCGGTGACCAGGAGCCGGACGGCCTCGGTGTCGCAGAGCCCGGCGCCCGCGACGAGCGTGTCGTCCAGGTGCTGCTCGGGGGTGTCGCCCTCGCCGAGCGCGGCGGCGATCCCGCCCTGCGCCCAGCGGGTGGAACCGTCGTCCAGGAGGGCCTTGGTGACGACGACCGTGCGCAGTCCCGCGGCGGTGCAGCGCAGGGCCGCGGTGAGCCCGGCGACGCCGGAGCCGACCACGACGACGTCGGCGTCGATGGACCAGCCGGGCGCGGGCGCGTGCAGCCGTATTCCAGTCACTTGGTGGCTCCGAACATCAGCGGGATGTTGTCGATCAGCCGCGTGCTGCCCACGCGCGCGGCGACGGCGAGGAGCGCCTCGCCGTCGTGGTCGTCGGCGACCTCGGTGAAGTCCGCCGGGTCGACCAGGGCGAGGTAGTCGAGGGTGAGCGGGGGCTCGGCCTTCGCCGCGTCGTCGACGACGGCGCGGGCCGCGGCCCGTACGGCCTCGGCGCCACCGCCCTCGGCCGCCTGCGCGACGGCGTGGGCGTCGGCCGCGGCACGGGCCTCGCCGAGCCGGGAGAGCCCCTCGGCGCGGGTCTCGGCCCGGTTGTGGGCGCCGGGCAGCGAGTCGGCACGCGCGCGCAGCGCGTGCTGGGCGGCGAGCCGGTCGCTCGCGGCGAACAGGGCGCGGGACAGGGCGAGGGCGGTGCGGCGCTCGCCGGCCGACAGGTAGCGGTTACGGCTGGACAGGGCCAGTCCGTCGGTCTCGCGGACGGTCGGCACGCCGACGATCTCCGCCGGGAAGTTCAGGTCGCGGACCATCCGCCGGATCAGGGCCAGCTGCTGGGCGTCCTTCTGGCCGAAGAAGGCCAGGTCGGGGCGAGTGAGGTGGAGCAGCTTGGCGACGACGGTGAGCATGCCGTCGAAGTGTCCCGGCCGGGAGGCGCCTTCGAGGCGCTCGCCCATGGGGCCCGCGCTGATCCGGACCTGCGGCTCACCGCCGGGGTACACCTCGTCGACGGAGGGCGCGAAGACGGCGTCCGCGCCGGCCTCCTCGGCCGTCCTGAGGTCGGCGTCCAGGGTGCGGGGGTACCGGTCGAGGTCCTCGCCCGCGCCGAACTGCAGGGGGTTGACGAAGACGGTGACGACGACGAAGCCGTCGGGGCCGACGGACTCACGGGCCGTACGGACGAGGGTGGCGTGGCCGTCGTGGAGCGCGCCCATGGTCATGACGACGGCGCTGCGGCGGCCGGTGGAGCGGTTTTCGGCCAGGCCCTGGGGGGCCGCGAGGGCGTGCAGCTCGTCCGCCGTACGGACCAGGGCGAAGGTGGTCGAGGTCATCGGTCGGTCTCCCCGTCGGCGAGCACACCCAGCAGGTCCTCGGCCAGCTCGGGCTTGAGCAGGCCGTGCGCGAGCGCCCGGTCGGCGGTCGTGCGGGCCATCGCCAGATAGCCGGCGACGGTGCCGGGCGCGTGCTTGCGCAGCTCGGCGACATGGGCGGCGACCGTGCCGGCGTCACCGCGCGCCACGGGGCCGGTGAGCGCGGCGTCCCCGGAACGCAGCGCGTTGTCCAGGGCGGCGCCCAGGAGCGGGCCGAGCATGCGGTCGGGGGCGGCGACCCCGGCCTCGCGGAGCAGGTCCATCGACTGGGCGACCAGCGTGACCAGGTGGTTCGCGCCGAGGGCGAGGGCCGCGTGGTAGAGCGGGCGGGCCTCCTCGGCGATCCACTCGGGCTCGCCGCCCATCTCGATGACCAGGGCCTCGGCCGCGAGCCGCAGTTCCACGGGCGCGGTCACCCCGAAGGAGCAGCCGGCCAGGCGCTGGACGTCCACGGAGGTGCCGGTGAAGGTCATGGCGGGGTGCAGGGCCAGCGGGAGTGCACCGGCCCGGCGGGCGGGGTCGAGGACCTGCACGCCGTACCGCCCGGAGGTGTGCACGAGCAGCTGACCGGGGCGTACGGCACCGGTCTCGGCGAGGCCCTCGACCAGGCCCGGCAGGGCGTCGTCGGGGACCGTCAGGAGCACGAGCTCGGCCCGGGCGAGCACCTCGGCGGGCGGCACGACCGGCACGTCCGGGAGCAGTTCGGCGGCGCGCCGCCGGGACGCGTCGGAGACCGCGGAGACGGCGACGGGCCGGTGGCCCGCGAGCTGCAGGGCGGCGGCGAGGGCGGGTCCCACCCGGCCCGCTCCGACGACTCCGACGGTGAGTCGCGCGGGTCGGTCCTCGGCTCGGGGTTCTGCTCGGGACTCAGCTGGATGGTTCACGCGGCAACGGCCTTCCGTTCCAGTCCGCGGGGGGTACCGGACGATTTCTGGTCATGCTACGCCAGCGTTTCGCCCTCCTCCGTGGCTGTCCACAGGGTGTGGGCGGCGGTGTGATGATCGACCCATGAACGACGTCGTGGACCAGAACGTGGACGAGGGCAGGGGCGAGCACAGGGGCGAGGGCGGGGGCGAGGACGCGAGCGCCCGGCCGGATCTGCCGGTGGACGCGGCCGAAACCCGCCGCCACCAGGCCGAGGTGTGGGGCGCGGCCGCCCGGAAGCTGGCCCACTCGCCGGTCGAGGGCACGGTCGGCGACCGGCTGCGGGCGCTCGCCGACTGGGCCGCGACCGCCGAGGACGACGGCGGCCCGCTCGACGCCTACGGCGACGGCCTCGTCGAGGAGGTCGAACGGCGGGTGGCCGAAGAACTCGGGCTGCCCGCGGCGGTGTTCTTCCCGACCGGGACGATGGCGCAGCAGGTGGCGCTGCGCTGCTGGGCCGGGCGGACCGGCAGCCCCGTCGTCGCCCTGCACCCGCTCGCCCACCCGGAGGTCCACGAGGGCGGCGCGCTCACGTCGGTGAGCGGGCTGCGGACGGTCCACCCGACGGACGAGCCCCGGCTGCCCACGGCGGACGAGGTGCGGGACCACCCGGAGCCGTTCGGGACGCTGATGCTGGAGCTGCCGCTGCGGGACGCCGGGTTCGTGCTGCCGACCTGGGACGAGTTGGTGGCGGTCGTGGAGGCGGCCCGGGAACGGGATGCGGTGGTGCACGTCGACGGCGCGCGGCTGTGGGAGTGCGCCCCGCACTTCGGGCGCGGCCCGCGGGAGATCGCGGCGCTCGCCGACAGCGTGTACGTGTCCTTCTACAAGTCCCTGGGCGGCCTCTCGGGCGCGGCGCTCGCCGGCCCGGAGGACGTGATGGAGGAGGCCCGGGTGTGGCGGCACCGGTACGGCGGCCAGGTCTTCCAGCAGTACCCGGCGGCGGCCTCGGCGCTCCGGGGCCTCGACCGGGAGCTGCCCCTGCTGCCGTCGTACGTGGCGCACGCGCGCGTGGTGGCGGCCTGGCTGCGGGCGGCCTTCGAGGAGGCGGGCACGGCGTGGTTCCGGGTGCACCCCGAGCCGCCGCACACCCACCAGTTCCAGGTCTGGCTGCCGTACGCCCCCGATGTTCTGACGGCGGCCTCCGTGGCGCTCACGGAGGCGACCGGCACCGTCCTCTTCCGCCGCTGGCGGAGCCCCGGCGCGGGCGGTCCGCCGGGGGTGGCGATGGCGGAGGTGACGGTGGGCGAGCCGGGCCTGACATGGACGGAGGAGGACGTCAGGGAGGCGGTACGGGCCTTCCTTGCGCTGCTGCCCCGGGCGTAGCGCGGAGGCCCGGGGCGGCCGGAGGCCGGAGGCCCTGGCCTGGAGGTCCCCGGCCGCACGTGGGGTCCTCAGCAGGCCTTCGGATGGTGTCGGCGGGTCAGGGCCGTCCGCAGCGCCCTGCGCAGCGCCGCACGCAGGCGGCCCCGGGCCGGCCGGCCTGCGAGGACCGCGCGGAAGCGGCGGCGGTCGCGGAGCGCACGGTAGGTCGCGACGTCGTGGGTACCGGGCAGCGGTGGCATCCGCTCCCCGTGCTGCGCGGCGCGATAGGTGTCGAAGAGGTACTGATGCATCGCGTTCATGCCCTCGACGATGGCTCCGCCCAGCGCCCCGGGTCGCGCCGATTGACGGGCGGCGTCAAACGACGCGACACCACCCACCGGGCTTCCCGCACCATGGGGTGGTGAGCGTGACCATCGACATCACCGGCCTTCCGCACGAGCGGATCGTCTTCGCCCCCTCGCCCCTGGCCGAGCTGGGCGCCGCGCTGCACGCGCTCTGCGAGCCCGGCCACCACCCGGGCCTGCACGGCTGGGCCACCACCACCTGCGCGAACCTGAAGCCGGAGCTCGCCGACCGGCTGCACGAGGCCGACTTCATGTGGCGCTCCACCCGGTCGGACTTCCTGCTGACCGCCCAGCCGCGCGCGACGCTCGCGGAGGAGCTGGACGACCTCGACCGCATGGACGACGAGAAGTTCGTGGGCGCGGCCCTGGAGATCTCCTGCAACTCCCAGTACGGCGAGGGCGTGCCCTCCCCGCTCGTCGACGCCCAGGCCCGCTGCCGGGTCCTCGACCTGGCGGCGGCGCGCGGCCCGCGCCAGGCCGCGTTCGTGGCGCGGATGCTGGCCGACCCGCCCGGCACGCGCGCGTGGATCCGGCGGCTCCTGGAGGACTGCGACAAGGCGTTCTTCGCCGACACCTGGGACCGGGTCCGGGTCCAGCTGGCGGCCGACGCCCGCCACAAGACCGAACTGCTGCGGCGCAAGGGCCTCGCCGAGGCGCTCGCGGCCGTGTCGTCGGCGGTGAGCCTGGAGGAGGACGCGCGCGGCACCCGGATCGTCGTCGACAAGCTCGTGCACGGCCGTACGACCGCCCAGGGCTCGGCGCTCACGTTCCTGCCGACGGCCTTCGGCAGGCCGCACCTCTTCGCCCTGCACGCGGCGGGCTGGCAGCCGGTGGTGCAGTACCCCGTCTCCACCCGCGAGATCGCCGGAACCGCGCCCGTGGAGACCGTCAAGCTCCGCCTGGAGGCCGTCGCCCACCCGATGCGGATGCGGATGTGCCGCAGCCTCGCCCGCGCCTCGTACACGACGAGCGAGCTGGCCGACGCGTACGGCATCTCCGCGCCGGAGGTCTCCCGGCACCTCGCGGTCCTGAAGAAGGCCGGGCTGCTCACCACCCAGCGGCGCGGCCGCTACGTCATGCACCAGCTCGACGTGACCGTCGTCGCCCGCCTCGGCAGCGACTTCCTGGAGGCGGTGCTGCGCTAGCGGGGCCGGAGGGCGTCGGAACGTACGGCGGTCAGCCCGCGCCGCCGCCCGCCCGGACCAGGCCCGTCTCGTACGCGAGCACGACGACCTGCACGCGGTCGCGCAGGTCCAGCTTGGTGAGGATGCGGCCGACGTGGGTCTTCACCGTGGCCTCCGAGAGGACGAGCCGGGCGGCGATCTCGCCGTTCGACAGGCCCTGGGCGACCAGGAGCATGACCTCGCGCTCCCGTTCGGTGAGCCGCTCGATCTCCTTGTGCTGCGGGTCCTTGCCCGAGGACGGCAGCATCGGGGAGAAGCGGTCCAGCAGGCGGCGGGTCGTGGACGGGGCCACCACCGCGTCACCGCTGTGCACGGAGCGGATCGCGCCGAGCAGCTCGGCCGGCGGCACGTCCTTCAGCATGAAGCCGCTCGCGCCCGCCTTGAGGCCGGAGAAGGCGTACTCGTCCAGGTCGAACGTGGTCAGGATCAGGACGCGCGGCGCACCGGGCTCCGCGCAGATCCGCCGGGTCGTCTCGACGCCGTCCAGCTTCGGCATGCGGACGTCCATGAGGACCACGTCCACGGCCGTCGAGCGCAGCACCTCCAACGCCTCCACGCCGTCGCCCGCCTCGGCCACGACCTCCATGTCCGGCTGAGCGGCGAGCACCATGCGGAAGCCGGTGCGCAGCAGCACCTGGTCGTCGACGAGCATCACGCGGATGGACATGAAGATCCTTAGGGGTCGTCAGTGAGCGGGCTTGAGGGGAAGCAGGGCGCTGATGCGGAAGCCGCCGCCTGGGCGCGGTCCCGCGTCCAGGGTGCCGCCGACCATGCCGACCCGCTCCCGCATGCCGATCAGGCCGTGGCCCCGGCCGTCGGCGCCCCCGTCCTCGTACATCTCGTGGGTCGCGCCCCGCCCGTCGTCCTCCACGAGCAGCCCGAGACCGTCGTCGAAGTAGACCAGGCGGACGCTCGCGCCGACGTCAGGACCGCCGTGCTTGCGGGTGTTGGTGAGGGCTTCCTGCACGATCCGGTACGCCGTGAGCTCGACGCCGCTCGGCAGCGGGCGCGGGGTGCCCTCGATCCGGAAGTCGACGGTCAGACCGGCGCTGCGGACCTGCTCGACCAGGTCCTCGATCTGCTCGACGTCCGGCTGGGGCACGTACTCCCCGGCCTCCTTGTGCTCGCCGGTGCGCAGGATGCCGAGCAGCCGGCGCATCTCGGCCAGCGCCTGCCGGCCGGTCGAGGAGATCGTCTCCAGGGCCTGCTTGGCCTGGTCGGGCGAGGAGTCGAGGACGTACGCGGCGCCGTCGGCCTGGACGACCATCACCGACACGTTGTGCGCGACCACGTCGTGCAGCTCGCGGGCGATCCGGGCGCGCTCGGCGGCCACGGCGACCTTGGCCTGCGCCTCGCGCTCCTGTTCCAGGCGGGTGGCGCGCTCCTCCAGCTGCGCGAAGTACGCGCGGCGGGTGCGCAGGGAGTCGCCGAGCACCCAGGCGAGGACGAACGGCACGGTCATGATGACGGTGAAGAAGACGTGCGCCGCCGTGGAGTTGATCTCCTCCTGGTCCGGCCAGCGCAGCTGGGAGAGGGTCGCGGCGCTCAGACCGCCGGCCAGGGCGAGCCGGGAGGCCCAGCGCGGGCCGTCGTGCGCGGCGACCGTGTAGATGATCACGAGCATCGCGAAGTCGGCGAAGAACGGCATGAGCCCGAAGGCGAGCTGGGCGACGCCGATGACGACCGTGAGCACGAGCATCTTCTCGGGCGCGCGCCGGCGCAGCGCCACCACCAGGCACAGCAGCGCGGCGACGACCCCGTACGCGGCGGGGTTGTCGACCGTCGGGTAGCTCGAGCCCACCCACAGCAGGGAGAGCCCGAAGAGGACGACGGCCCAGAAGCTGTCGACGCCCGTCGGGTGTCTGCGGATGAAGTCGTAGAGGCGCTGCACGTAACCCAGCGTAGGGAAGGCGCATAGGTGCAGGGGTCAACCGTGGGGTCGATCCTTGACGCGAGAGCCGTACTCCCCAAGGTGGAGACTGGGGCTCGTGACGGATGAGACGTGTCAGTGGCAGGGGTGGCGTGAGGCCACGGAGCGGGCGCTGTACGGCCCTGGAGGCTTCTTTCTGCGCCCCGAGGGCCCCGCAGGTCACTTCCGCACCTCGGTGCACGCCTCCCCGCTCTTCGCGGGGGCGATCGCCCGGCTCCTCGTGGAGGTCGCGGAGGAGCTGGACACGGACGAGGTCGCGTTCGTGGACATGGGCGCGGGGCGCGGTGAGCTGCTGACGGGGGTCCTGGCGGCGGTGGAGGGGCTTGCCGTACGGGTACGGGCGTACGGCGTCGAGCGCGCGGAGCGTCCGGCGGGGCTCGACCCCCGGGTGGAGTGGACGGACCGGCTGCCGGAGGGCGTGCGGGGGCTGCTCTTCGCCAACGAGTGGCTCGACAACGTGCCGGTGGACGTGGCGGCCGTGGACGACTCGGGGACCGTGCGGTACGTCGAGGTGCGGGCGGCCGACGGCGCCGAGCGGCTCGGGCGGACGGTCGAGGGCGCGGACGCGGAGTGGCTGGAGCGGTGGTGGCCGCTCACGGAGCCCGGTGCGCGGGCGGAGATCGGGCGCCCGCGGGACGAGGCATGGGCGGCGGCGGTCGGCTCCCTGGCGGCGGGGCGGGCGGTGGCGGTGGACTACGGGCACGTACGGGAGTCCAGGCCGCCGTTCGGGACGCTGACCGGGTTCCGGGGCGGGCGGGAGGTCACGCCGGTGCCGGACGGGTCGTGCGACGTGACGGCGCACGTGGCGATGGACGCGTGCGCCTCGGCGTGCGGGGGTGGGGGGCTGGTCTCGCAGCGGGAGGCGCTGCGGGGCCTGGGCGTGAGCGGCGAGCGCCCCCCTCTGACCCTCGCGTCCACCGACCCGGCCGCCTACGTGCGGGCGCTCGGCGCGGCGGGCGAGGCGGCCGAGCTGACCGCTCGCGGCGGGCTGGGGGACTTCCTGTGGCTCACGCGGCGGGTGGCGTCGGGAGCCTGACCGGTTGCCGCCCCGGGCGAGGGACACGACAAGGCGCCGCCCCCTGGGGTAGTGCCCACCCTCCCCCTAGGACTTCGCCCTGGGGGGACCCCCAGCCCTGCGGAACGATTGCCCACAACGGTGGGGAGGGGGTGGGGGACCGTACTGCGGGACGGCCGGCCGCAAGTCGGCGGGCACGGGAGATACTGCTCCCATGACGGAGACGACGGTCGGAATCGGCGGGGCGGCGGAGAGCACCGACATGGTGCTGAACATCGGGCCGCAGCACCCCTCGACCCATGGCGTGCTCCGGCTGCGGCTGGTTCTCGACGGTGAGGTGATCCAGCGGGCCGAGCCGGTCATCGGCTACATGCACCGGGGCGCCGAGAAGCTCTTCGAGGCGCGTGACTACCGGCAGATCGTCATGCTCGCCAACCGCCACGACTGGCTCTCCGCCTTCTCCAACGAGCTCGGTGTCGTCATGGCCGTCGAGCGCATGCTCGGCATGGAGGTCCCCGAGCGCGCCGTCTGGACGCGGACGCTGCTCGCCGAGCTGAACCGGGTGCTCAACCACCTGATGTTCCTCGGCTCGTACCCCCTCGAACTGGGCGGTATCACCCCCGTCTTCTACGCGTTCCGGGAGCGCGAGGAGCTCCAGGCCGTGATGGAGGAGGTCTCCGGCGGCCGGATGCACTACATGTTCAACCGGGTCGGCGGGCTCAAGGAGGACCTGCCCGCGGGATGGCTCGACCGGGCGCGCGCGGCCGTGGCCGACGTGCGGTCGCGGATGGACGTGTACGACAAGCTGGTCCTCGGCAACGAGATCTTCCGGGGCCGTACCCGTGGTGTCGGCGTCCTGACCGCGAAGGCGGTGCACGCGTACGGCGTCTCAGGGCCCATCGCCCGCGCCTCCGGCGTCGACTTCGACCTGCGGCGCGACGAGCCGTACCTCGCCTACGGCGAGCTTCAGGACACGCTCCAGGTGGTCACCCGCGAGGAGGGCGACTGCCTCGCCCGCTTCGAGTGCCTCCTGGAGCAGACCCACAACTCCCTGGACCTCGCGGACGCCTGTCTGGACCGGATGGCCGAGCTGCCGCAGGGGCCGATCAACCAGCGGCTGCCCAAGGTGCTCAAGGCCCCGGAGGGGCACACGTACGCCTGGACCGAGAACCCGCTCGGCATCAACGGCTACTACCTGGTCTCCAAGGGCGAGAAGACGCCATATCGGCTGAAGCTGCGCTCGGCCTCGTTCAACAACATCCAGGCGCTGACCGAGCTGCTGCCGGGGACGCTCGTCGCCGACATGGTCGCGATCCTGGGCTCGCTCTTCTTCGTCGTCGGGGACATCGACAAGTAGCAGGCGAGTAGCGGGTGGTTCGGACCCCTGGTCGGACCGGCGGTGGTCGGACCGGCGGTGGTCGGGCCGGCGGTGGTCGGACCGGCGGACGGTCAGGCGGCCTCGGCGCGCATGACCACGAAGTCCCTGCCGTCCTTCTCCGGGCGCTGCCGGTCCACCACGGTCCAGCCCCAGCGTGCGTAGCGCTCGCGCAGTTCCGGCACGTCGAGCGTCATCAGCAGGCGGGGCGTGGGCGCCCCCGCGAGGAGGGCGTCGTGCAGCGCGCGGCCCAGGCCGCGGCCCTGGTGGGCGGGGGCGACGACGAGTTCGGCGAGTTCGAAGGCCTCCTCCGCGCCGCCCGAGAGCGCGGTGTCGAGCCAGCCGGCGGCGAAGCCGGTCACCGCTCCCTCGGCGTCGAACGCGGCGACGCAGCGGAAACCGGGCTGCCGCGCCCGCGCCCTGCCGAGCAGCCGCTCGACGGTGTGCAGCGCCCCGCGCGGGGGCTCGTGCCAGGGCGGTCCGCAGAAGGCCTGTGCGCACAGGGCGATCCACTCGTCCCGGCGCGCGGCCAGGTCCTCGGCGGCGAGCGCGCCGACCGTCAAGAGCCGACCACTCCGCGCAGCTCCGCCACGTCGAGCTGCTCGGTCTCGTCGTGCGCGGTCAGGTCGATGACCTTGCCGATCGCCCGCTGTTCGGGGGTCCGGCGCACGACGGTCGCGAGGACCTCCTCGCCGACCACGTCGGCCAGGTCGGCGTCCTGCACGGCCTCGATGGCCGCCGCCGCCTTCTCGGCACCCTGGGCGTTCTGCGCGGCCTGCGCGGCCTGCGTGCCGAAGAAGTCGAAGCCGCCCTCGGGGCGGGCCACACGGCGCGGGGCATAGGGGACGATCGCGGACGCGGCCGGGACGGCCCGTACCGCGGGCACGGCGGCGGGAACGGTGGCGGGGACGGCCGCGAGGGCGGGTACCGCGGCGGACGACGGTCGAGCGTGCTGCTCGCTCCCGGCGGCCGCCGCGTGCTTCCCCTGCGGCTCCTCCGACTCCCGGGCGCGCTCGGCGAGATCGCGGCTGCGGGCGGCCTCGGCCGTACGGCGGGCCTCCTGGGCGGCGGCGTTGCGCGTGAGGTTGCGCAGGGCGTCGGCGGCCTTGCGGTAGGCGTCCGGGGTCGGCGCGGATCCGGCGGCCGGCAGCTCCTTGGCGGAGGTGGTCGACTCCAGGGCGAGCTGCCTGCGGCCTTCGAGGGCGCTGGCCCGCTCGGTCTCGGCGGTCGCGTACCGGCGCAGCAGGGCGGCGTGTTCGCCGCGGAGCCCGGCGAGTTCGACCCGCTTGGCGCGCAGCTTGGCGTCGAGCTTGGCCCGCAGCTCGCGCGACTCATCCAGGTCGGCCTCGAGCTCGGCTATGCGCTCCTCGGTCCTCCACTGGTCCGCCGTACGGGCCCGGGTCAGCTCCGCGACCTGGCGGCCGGCGCTCCGGTCCCAACTGCGCATGATGACGCCACCGGTGATCGCCGACGCCGCCGCTGCTGCCACGAGCAGCCGCAGCACCACGGGATCGGCGAGCAGCCAGGCGCCCGCGGCACAGACGACCGACGCTCCGGCGACCGCGGAGGGCGGCAGCAGCTTGTGCAGGGGCGGTGAATGGCGGTGGCGTCCACGTGGCATGGCCTGAAATTTACCGTGCGTAGGCGATGTATGGGGTGTCGGCCCGGCAATCTCTTGGCCACTTCTCGTCGTCGTGGCCGAGCCCCGGCGCGGACCGGGCCGACTCCCCTCACCTGGGCCTTACTTCTTGACCAGGCCCTTCGACTCCAGATAGGTCTTCGCCACGTCCTCGGGCTTCGCGCGCTCGGCGTCGACCTTGCGGTTCAGTTCGGCGAGATCGGCCGTGGTGAGGACCTTTGTGATCTTGTCGAGAGCGGCCGCGATCTCGGGCGATCCGGCGTCCTTCGCATTGACCACCGGCAGCACATTGTCGGCGTTCTGGAGCTTCTTGTCGTCGTCGAGGAAGACAAGGCCGAAGGAGTCGATCGTGGCGTCCGTCGTGGTGGTCAGGACAAGCTGGTCCACGCCGTCCTTGACGGCCTGCTTGGCCTGCGGGGTGCCGACTCCCTTGGGGTCGATCCCGGTCACGTCGATGCCGTAGGTCTTCTTCAGACCGGGCGCGCAGAACGGCCGTATCTCGCATTCGTCGCCGGCCGCGATCTTCACCTTCAGCTTGGACGCGCCGAGGTCGGAAAGCGTCTTCAGCTTGTTCTTCTCGGCGAATTCCTTCGAGACCGCGAAGGCGTTCTGGTCGACGGCCTCGCCGACCGCGAGGACCTTCAGACCGCGCGGCTCCGCGAGCTTCTTCAGCGCCTCCACCGTGGCGGTCGCGTCACCCGACGCGACCGGCTTCTCCTCGGGCGCCTTCGGGCCGTTCACCTTCGCATTGAGGAATTCCGCGATCGTCGCCGCGTATTCCGGTACGACGTCGATCTCGCCCTTCTCCAGCGAGGGTTCGTACAGCTCACGGTTCTTGACCGTGGTGACGGTCGCCTCGTATCCGGCGTCCTTCAGCACCTGCGCGTAGAGCTCCGCGAGCACCTTGGACTCGGTGAACGCGGCGGCGCCCACCACGAGGGAGCCCTTGGCCGAGCCGGACGCGCCGCCGCCCGCCTTCCCCTGCTCCAGGCTGTCGCCGCCGCACGCGGCGAGCGAGACGGTCAGCGCTGCCGTACCCAGTACCGCACCCGCGATGCGCGAGGTCCTGCTCACGAGATCACTCCTAGTCGTCGTTCGTTGCGTGTCACAAGCAGTTCTGTTCCAAAACCGAGCCGGCCGAGCGAGCCGGGCAGCCGGGCGGGACGGGGGTCAGGCGCGCCGGCCGAGGAGGCGGTCCGCTCCCACCAGGGCGACCTCCACGACGAGGGCGAGCAGCGCCACGAGCAGGGCTCCGGCTACCACCTGCGGGGTGTTGTAGGTGTTGAAACCGGCGGTGATGATCCGGCCCAGGCCCCCCTGGCCGACCATCGCCGCGATCGTCGCGGTGGCGACGACCTGGACGGCGGCCGAGCGCAACCCTGTCATGACCAGCGGCCTGGCGAGGGGCAGTTCGACCTTGCGGAAGACCTGGCCGCCCGACATGCCCATCCCCCGCGCGGCCTCCACCACCGCCCGGTCCACCTCCCGCATGCCCACGTACGCGTTGGTGAGCAGCGGCGGTATCGCGAAGAGCACCAGCGCGATGACCGTGGGCACGTATCCCGCGTTGCGCAGCGGCGACACCATGAAGAGGGCGAGGACCGCGAAGACGGGGATCGCCCGCCCGACGTTGGAGACGTTCACGGCGAGCGCGCCGCCCTTGCCGACGTGCCCGAGCCAGAGCCCCAGCGGCAGCGCGATCGCGCAGGCCAGCAGCAGCGCGACCCCGCTCACGTACGCGTGCTCGGCCAGGCGGTGCCACACCCCGCCCTCGCCCGCCCAGTTGGCGCCGGTCGTCAGCCAGCTCCAGGCGTCCGCCACGATCCCCATCGCTCACTCGCCCCCCGGCGCCGTGCGTATCCGGGTCCACGGGGTGAGCAGCCGCTGCACGCCCAGGAGCAGCAGGTCCGCGGCCACCGCGAGCAGCACGCACAGCACCGAGGCCGCGAGCACCTGCGCCTTGAAGAACGTCGGCAGCGCGTCCTCGATGAGGTTGCCCAGGCCGCCGCGCCCGACGATCGAGCCGACCGTCGTGAGCGCGATCGTGGAGACCGTCGCCATGCGTATTCCGGCCATCAACGCGGGCAGCGCGAGCGGCAGTTCGACCTCCCAGAGCAGCCGCCCCGAGCCGTACCCCATGCCGCGCGCGGCCTCCCGCGCCTCGGCCGGCACCGCGTCGAGACCCGCCACCATGTTCCGCACCAGAATCGTCAGGGAGTACAGCACGAGTCCCGTGACCACCAGGGCGGCCGAAAGACCGAAGAACGGCAGCAGCAGCGAGAACATCGCCAGCGAAGGAACCGTGTACAGCAACGTCGTCAGGCCGAGCACAGGCCCGGCGAACCGCGGCCTGGCCCGGACGAGGAGCGCCAGCGGGAAGGCGACGGCGATGCCGATGAGGACGGACACGGCCGTGATGCCCACGTGCTGGAGCAGCGCGTCGGTCAATTCCTGGCTGCGCGTGCGCAGATACTCCCCGCAGATCCAGTCGTTCGTCACCAGACAATTCGCCGCGCTCATGTACCCTCCCCCCGGTCGCTCGCCGTTGCCGAACGTATGTCTGACCGACCCTATCCCCCGGCACCGACAATCTCCGAGGACCGCCACATTCCGGCAACACGCCCTTCACACGCACCCGTCATCCAGGCGTCAGAATGGGGAACATGATCCGGTTCGAGCATGTGACCAAGCGGTACGCGGACGGCACGACGGCCGTCGACGACCTCTCTTTCGAGGTCGCCGAGGGTGAACTGGTGACGCTCGTCGGCCCGTCCGGCTGCGGCAAGACCACCACCATGAAGATGGTGAACCGGCTCATCGAACCGACCGAGGGCCGGATCCTCCTCGCCGGCGAGGACATATCCGCGATCGACCCCGTCCAACTGCGCCGCCGCATCGGCTACGTCATCCAGCAGGTCGGCCTCTTCCCGCACCGCACGGTCCTCGACAACACCGCGACCGTCCCGCACCTCCTCGGCGCCCCGCGCGCCCGGGCCCGTGCCCGCGCCGCCGAACTCCTCGACCTGGTCGGCCTCGACCCGAGGACGTACGGCGACCGCTACCCCGAGCAGCTCTCCGGCGGGCAGCGCCAGCGCGTCGGCGTGGCCCGCGCGCTCGCCGCCGACCCGCCCGTGCTCCTGATGGACGAGCCGTTCGGAGCGGTCGACCCGGTGGTCCGCGAGCGCCTCCAGAACGAGTTCCTCCGCCTGCAGTCGCAGGTCCGCAAGACGGTCCTGCTCGTCACCCACGACCTGGAGGAGGCCGTCCGCCTGGGCGACCGCATCGCCGTATACGGCCAGGGCACCATCGAGCAGTTCGACACCCCGGCCCGGGTACTCGGCGCCCCCGCCACCCCCTACGTCGCCGACTTCGTCGGCGCGGACCGGGGCCTCAAGCGGCTCTCGGTCACCGCCGTGGACTCCGCCGCCCTGGAGGAGGTCCCGGTCCTGCGCGCGGGCGAGGCCCCCGCCGCCGACGCCCCCTGGTCCGTCGTCCTCGACGCCGACGGCCGGATCGAGGGCTGGGTCGCCGCGGACGAACCCGGCCGCACCCGCCCCGCCCCGGAGCCCGTGCCGCTCGGGGCCTCCCTCCGGGAGGCCCTGGCCGCGCTGCTGCAGCACGACACCGGCTGGCTGCCCGTCACCGACCCCGCCGAGGGCGGCCGGTACGCCGGCGTGCTCACCCCGGCCGCCGTCCACCGCGCCCTGCGCGCGGCGTCCCCGGAACCGGCACAGGCACCGGCAGAGGACCGCGCCACCGACGGCGAGGCGCCCGCCAAGACGCTCACTCCGCGCTGAGGCGCCCGCTCATCCACACCAGGCCCGGCGGGATCTCCCGGTTCCAGGTGTTGAAGTTGTGGCCGCCGCTGTCCAGCGTGATCGAGGAGACCCGCGCCGGGGCCTTGACCTTCTTGATGAAGTCCAGGGTCCCGCGCAGGTTCCCCTCGCCCTGCTTCGAGGTCGTCACCAGGAACGACGACTTCCCCTGCGGCAGGTGGTCCAGGCTCCACAGCAGGTTCGCCCGCTTGCGCGCCTTGTCGTCGCGGTGGAAGAGATCGCCCGTCGTCACGTCCTCGGCCGCCTGGTAGTACGCCGAGAACCCGGCGCCCGCAGCGAACCGGTCCGGGTGGTGCAGCGCGATCTTCAGGGCGCAGTAGCCGCCCGTGGAGTTCCCCATGAACCCCCAGTTCCGTGCCTCGGTGCCCACCCGGTACGACTCCGAGACCGCCTTCGGCAGGTCCTGGGCGAAGAAGGTCTCCGTCTGCGGGCCGCCCGGGATGTCCACGCACTCGGTGTCCCTCGGCGGCGCGACCGTCGGCCGCAGCATCACCAGGATCATCGGCCGCATCTTCTTCTCCTTGGCCTGGAGGAAGGCGGTCTTCGGGTACTTCAGCCCCTTGAGCAGGTTCTCCGCCGTGCCCGGGTAGCCCGTCAGCACCACCGAGGCCGGGAACGTCTTCTTCTCGTACCCCTTCTGGAAGTACTCCGGCGGCAGGTAGACGTACGCCGGCGAGCTGATCCCGGACTTCTCGCCCGCGACGACGACCTTCTGTATCTGCCCGCCGACCGAGGGCTTGGAGCCGCCCGGCACGTCGAGCGCCTGTGTGCCGACGACCTTCAGGTCCTTGGAGCCGGCCGAGTGGTCGACGACCACCCCCATGTCCTGCTCCTGGCCGAAGAGGTCCGCCCACGACCCGTAGAAGAGGAACGAGTTGTTCGCGGCCAGGCCCACCGAGGCGAACAGCGCGAGCTGGGTCGCCAGGAGCAGCCCGATCCTGCCGAGAACGGCCCGGACACCACCCCGGGCGAGGCGCGGCCACAGCCAGACCGTGGCCACGAAGAACACCACCGCCAGCGCGACCGCGAGGGCCAGGACCTTGTTGCTGGTGAGACCCATGAGACGCCCGAGCCCTCTTCCTGAGAAATACCTGCGAGTAGGAATGAACCCGCTCCCCCGCGAAGCCGTCCTAGAAGGCGCAAAACCTCCGGACCGGCCCCGCCCCTGACCACCGCGCGGCCGCCGGAGATTCGAATTCATTCGCGGAGCCACGGGAAGCACGGGAAGCGATGTCTGTCACGGTAGATGGGGACAAGTCAGGATTGGTTCCGATTCGGGTGCGCCGGATTCTGCGCGGACCACGCCCCGAGAAGGTGCCCTCCCTCGTCGGCACGGCCTGCACCTTCATCGGCCTGATCGACATCGCGGCGGGCGTCTTCCCCCGCTTCCGCGCCAGCCGGATGCACGCCATCGCCGAGGTCCTGCCCGGCACGCTCGGACCGCTCTCCGCGGCCCTCTCCCTCAGCGTCGGCGTCCTCCTGCTGCTCCTCGCCCACGGCCTCAAGCGCCACAAGCGCCGCGCCTGGCGGGCCGCCGTCGTCCTGCTGCCGCTCGGCGCCGTCGCCCAGTTCGTCTGGCGCCACTCGGTGCTCGGCGCCCTGCTCTCCCTCGCGCTGCTCGCCCTGCTGGTACGCCACCGGAGCCAGTTCGCCGCCCTCCCCGACCCCCGCAGCCGCTGGAAGGCGCTCGCCAACTTCGTCCTCATGGGCGCCGGCTCGATCGTCCTCGGCCTCGTCATCGTCAGCGCCCACCCGCGCCGCGTCGTCGGCGACCCCAGCCTCACCGACCGCCTCGAACACGTCCTGTACGGACTCTTCGGCTTCGAAGGCCCCGTCGGCTACACCCGCGGCGTCGACTGGACCGTCGGCTACTCCCTCGGCGCGCTCGGCATGCTCACCGCCCTCACCACCATCTACCTCGCCTTCCGCCCCGAGCACCCCGCCGCCCGGCTCACCGAGGACGACGAGACCCGCCTGCGCGCCCTGCTCGCCAAGCACGGCGGCCGCGACTCCCTCGGCCACTTCGCGCTCCGCCGCGACAAGGGCGTCGTCTTCTCCCCCAGCGGCAAGGCCGCCGTCTGCTACCGCGTCGTCTCCGGCGTCATGCTCGCCAGCGGCGACCCCATCGGCGACGTCGAGGCCTGGCCCGGTGCCATCGAACGCTTCATGGACGAGGCCAAGGCCCACTCCTGGACCCCCGCCGTCATGGGCTGCTCCGAGACCGGCGGCGAGGTCTGGACCCGCGAGACCGGCCTCGACGCCCTCGAACTCGGCGACGAGGCGGTGGTGGACGTCGCGGATTTCTCCCTCTCCGGGCGCGCCATGCGTAACGTGCGCCAGATGGTGAAGCGGATCGAACGGGGCGGCTACACCACCAAGGTGCGGCGCGTCCGCGACCTCAGCGACGGCGAACTCGCCCGCGTCCGCCGCGCCGCCGCCGACTGGCGCGGCACCGACACCGAACGCGGCTTCTCCATGGCCCTCGGCCGCATCGGCGACCCCGGCGACGGCGACGCCGTCATAGCCACCGCCCACAAGACCGACGAGGACGGCACCACCTCCCCGTACGGCGACCTGAAGGCGATCATCCACTTCGTCCCCTGGGGCACCGACGGCATGTCCCTGGAACTCATGCGCCGCGACCGCTCCGCCGACCCCGGCATGAACGAGCTCCTCATCGTCGCCGCCCTCCAGGAATCCCCGCGCCTCGGCATCGAACGCGTCTCCCTCAACTTCGCCATGTTCCGCGCCGCCCTCGCCCGCGGCGAGAAGATCGGCGCAGGACCCGTCCTGCGGCTCTGGCGCGGACTCCTCGTCTTCCTCTCCCGCTGGTTCCAGATCGAGTCCCTGTACAAGTTCAACGCCAAGTTCCGGCCCCGCTGGGAACCCCGCTTCGTCGTCTACCGCAAGAGCCGCGACCTGCCCCGCATCGGCTTCGCCGCCATGCAGGCCGAAGGCTTCGTCAACCTCGAACTGCCCCGCCCCTTCGCCCGCCGCAGGGCCGCCGCCGAACCCCGCGTCTGCGCCCACATCGTCGCCCCGCAGACCGACCGCGAGGTCCGCGCCGCATGAGCCGCGCGGCCCGCACTGAGGCCCACACGGCGTGAGGTTCCGGCCGCCGGCCCGAGGCCCACAGGGCCCGACCGGCGGCACGGGCCCTACGCTGGGCGTATGAGTACGTCGATCGGCCGGGGCACGGCCCTGGGCCTGCCGGAGTGGGACCGCTGCGCGGTCATGGGCGTCGTCAACGTGACCCCCGACTCCTTCTCGGACGGCGGCCGCTGGTTCGACACCACCGCCGCCGTCAAACACGGCCTCGACCTGGCCGCCGAGGGCGCCGACCTCGTCGACGTCGGCGGCGAGTCCACCCGCCCCGGCGCCAGCCGGGTCGACGAGGACGAGGAACTGCGCCGGGTCGTGCCCGTCGTCCGAGGCCTCGCCGCCGAAGGCGTCACCGTCTCCGTCGACACCATGCGCGCCTCCGTCGCCCGCGCCGCCGTCGAAGCGGGCGCCGCGCTCGTCAACGACGTCAGCGGCGGCCTCGCCGACCCTGCCATGGTCCCCGCCGTCGCCGCCGCCGAGGTCCCCTTCGTCGTCATGCACTGGCGCGGCTTCAGCCAGGACATGAACAGCCTCGCCGTCTACGACGACGTCGTCACCGACGTCGTCACCGAACTGCGCCGGCGCATGGAGGCCGTCGTCGACGGCGGCATCGCCCCCGAGCGGATCGTGATCGACCCCGGCCTCGGCTTCGCCAAGCTCGCCCCGCACGACCTGGCCCTCGTCGCCCACCTCCCCGAACTGCGCGCCCTCGGCAGGCCCCTGCTCGTCGCCGCCTCGCGCAAGCGGTTCCTCGGACACGTCCTCACCGCCCACAAGGGCGCCGCCCCACCACCCGCCCGCGAACGGGACGCCGCCACCGCCGCCGTCTCCGCCATCGCCGCCCACGAGGGCGCCTGGGCCGTCCGCGTCCACGAAGTCAGGGCCACCGCCGACGCCGTCCGCGTCGCCAGGGCCGTCGAGGGAGCCAGGTGACCCACCAGACCGACACCGCCGCGGTCGAGGCCGCGAACACCGCCTTCTACGAGGCGATGGAGACCGGCGACTTCGAGACGGTCTCCGCGCTCTGGCTCGACGACGGCGCCACCCCCATCTCCTGCGTCCACCCCGGCTGGCCCGTGCTCTCCGGACGCGGCGAGGTCCTCCGCTCGTACGCCCTGATCATGGCGAACACCGAGTACATCCAGTTCTTCCTCACCGACATCAAGATCTCCCTCGGCGGCGACGTGGCCGTCGTCACCTGCACCGAGAACATCCTCAGCGGCGGACCAGCCGAGGACGGCGCCGAGCTCGGCCCCCTCGTCGGCCAGCTCGTGGTCGCCACCAATGTGTTCCGCCGCACATTCGAGGGCTGGAAGATCTGGTCCCACCACGGCTCCCCCGTCCTCACCGAATCCGACGACGAAGAGGACGACGAGCCCGGCGCCTGACGGGATCCGGGGGCCGAACGGGTGAGCCGGGGGATTGGAATCCGAGGCTCTGGGTAGGGGCCGCACCCAGTCCCCTGTGGCCGCCGCCCGAACCCCCATGGGCAAGCGCTGTCGGTGCTCGCAGGTAGATTCGATGCTGGACACCCGGCCGTCCGCACCCGGCTGCGTGGCCACGGAACTACGACAGCAGGAGTGATTCGCGTGGATCGTGTCGCGCTGCGCGGCCTCAAGGCCCGAGGACACCACGGCGTCTTCCCCAAGGAACGCGAGGAAGGCCAGACCTTCATCGTCGACCTCGTCCTCGGCCTGGACACCCGCCCCGCGGCCGCCGACGACGACCTCACGAAGACCGTCCACTACGGCGTCGTCGCCGAGGAGGTCGTCGACGTCGTCCAGGGCGAGCCCGTGGACCTCATCGAGACCCTCGCCGAGCGGATCGCCCAGCAGTGCCTCAAGCACCCCGGCGTCCAGGAGGTCGAGGTCGTCGTCCACAAGCCGGACGCACCGATCACCGTCCCCTTCGACGACGTGACCATCACCATCACCCGGAGCCGAGTATGAAAGCCACGCACAGCGACCCGACCGTGCAGCCCGTACCGGCCTCCGTCGTCGAGGCCGTCGACGCCGCCGACGTGACCCTGTCCAACCCGAAGTGGGCCGTCATCGCCCTCGGCGCCAACCTCGGCAACCGCCTGGAGACCCTCCAGGGCGCCGTCGACGCCCTGGAGGACACCCCGGGCCTCCGGGTCAAGGCCGTCTCCCCGGTGTACGAGACGGAGCCCTGGGGCGTCGAGCCCGGCTCCCAGCCCTCGTACCTGAACGCGGTCGCCCTCGTGAAGACGACCCTGCCGCCCAGCTCCCTCCTGGAGCGCGCGCACGCCGTCGAGGAGGCCTTCCACCGCGTCCGCGAGGAGCGCTGGGGCGCCCGCACGATCGACGTCGACATCGTGGCGTACGCCGACGTGGTCTCCGACGACCCCGTCCTCACCCTGCCCCACCCCCGCGCCCACGAGCGCGCCTTCGTCCTCGCCCCCTGGCACGACGTGGACCCCCAGGCCCAGCTGCCCGGCCTCGGCGCGATCGCCGACCTCCTCACGGCGCTCGGCCACGAAGGAGTCGTGCCGCGCGCCGACCTGGAACTCCGCCTGCCCGAGTAGTCGTTAGGCTCGGGGAAGACCGCCCGCGAGACGACGACACGAAGGACACCCGGTGAAGCAACTGCGGCTCAAGGTTCTGGCCGGACTCTTCATCGCGGCCGGAGTACTGTCCTGGGGCGCGGCGCGCCTCTGGGACGCGGTCGGCACCCTGCCGAGCGTGCCGCTCGCGGCCCCGATCGTCCTCGCGTCGATCGCGGCCGTCCTCACGGCCACGGCCCTGTCCATCCGCGCCCGCCTGAAGGCCCAACGCGAGCGCCGCCCCGGCGCGAAGGGCGTCGAGCCCCTGATGGCGGCCCGCGCGGTGGTCTTCGGCCAGGCGAGCGCCCTCGTCGCCGCCCTGGTCGCCGGCATGTACGGCGGCACGGGCGTCTTCCTCCTGGGCTCCCTGGACATCCCGTCCCGCCGCGACCAGGCCATCTACGCCGGCTTCTCGGTCCTGGCGGGCTTCGCGGTCATCGCCGCGGCCCTCTTCCTGGAGCGCGTCTGCAAGCTCCCGGAAGACGACAACAACTCGAACGGCAAGGGCGCGGCCCCGGTGTCGTAAGGCTCAGCGGCAGAGCTCGTCGAGATCGTCGGAGAAACTCGGAAACTCTCCCTGCGCCTGCGTGATGATCTCCCGGCCACCCCGCCGCGGCGTCGTCGCATGCCTTTCGGCGAGCGCCTCCAGCTCCACGTCCGGCCGCGCCTCGCGGTGCTCGTGCAGGGCGGCCTCCATCGGCCCGAACCCGTCGGCGAGCACCCACAGGAAGTCGGACAGATTCCCGGCGACCACACCGCGCTCGCCCTCCGACCCCATGAACACCACGGGCTGCTCGTCGAGCGGCCGCCCCTCCCGCACCCACCAGATCGCGGCGAGGCCCCCGGTCCCGTCCTGCCCGAAGACCCGGTAGGCGCCGCCGTCGAGCGCGTGGTTGCCGGTCCAGTGCCGCAGCCAGTCGGTGGTCTCCTCGGCGGAGTCGAAGGCGTCGTACGGCTCGAAGTCGACGCCCTCCCCCTCGTCCCCGTACGCGAACTCGACCCGGGCCACCTCGGCCAGGGCGGGCGGGAAACGGCGGTCGTCCACGGTCGTCTCGATCATGCCTGGAGGCTAACCGGGACCACTGACAACGGCGCTAGCGCGCCATGATCAGGCTCATCGCCTCGTTGCGGGTCGCGGGGTCGCGGAGCTGACCGCGGACGGCCGAGGTGATGGTCTTCGCGCCCGGCTTGCGGATGCCGCGCATCGACATGCACATGTGCTCGCACTCGAAGACGACGATGACGCCGCGCGGCTCCAGGATCTCCATGAGCGAGTCGGCGACCTGTGTGGTCAGCCGCTCCTGGACCTGCGGGCGGCGGGCGTAGACGTCGACGAGACGGGCCAGCTTGGACAGGCCGGTGATCTTGCCGGAGGTCGAGGGGATGTAGCCGACGTGCGCCACGCCCCTGAACGGGACGAGGTGGTGCTCACATGTCGAGTACACCTCAATGTCCTTCACGAGCACCATCTCGTCGTGCCCGAGGTCGAACGTCGTGGTCAGCACGTCCTCCGGCTGCTGCCGCAGGCCCGCGAATATCTCCTTGTACGCCCGCGCCACCCGCCCAGGCGTCTCCCGCAGGCCCTCGCGGTCCGGGTCCTCGCCGACCGCGATGAGGAGCTCTCGTACGGCGTTCTCGGCGCGCTTCTCGTCGAACTCGCCGATCGTGCCCTCGCCGTCCAGTGTCACCGGGTCGGTCATCTGTGCCTCGTTCCGTCATGAACTCATGGCGCGAAATGTGCCGCGCCCCCACAGGCTAAAACCTGTGGGGGCGCGGCTTCCATTCCGGGTGGGCGGAGGTCAGGCCTCCGGGGCCTCCTCGGGGGCGACCTCGATCGCCTTGGTGGTGTCCACCGGTGCGCTGCCGTTCGCGCCGTTCGTCAGGGCCAGCTCCTTGGGGGAGAGGACCGGCGGGCGGGTCGACGGCGTGCGGCGGGACGAGCCCGTCCAGGCCGGGCGAGCCGGGCGCTTGACGATCGGGGCGAAGATCTCGGCGATCTCCTCCTTGCCCAGCGTCTCCTTCTCCAGGAGCTGCAGGACCAGGTTGTCGAGGACGTCACGGTTCTCGACGAGGATCTCCCACGCCTCGTTGTGCGCGGTCTCGATGAGCTTCTTGACCTCTTCGTCGACCAGCGCGGCGACCTCTTCCGAGTAGTCGCGCTGGTGCGCCATCTCACGGCCCAGGAACGGCTCGGTGTTGTCTCCACCGAACTTGATCGCGCCGAGCCGCTCGGTCATGCCGTACTGGGTGACCATCGCGCGAGCGGTGGCCGTGGCCTTCTCGATGTCGTTCGCCGCGCCCGTGGTCGGGTCGTGGAAGACGAGCTCCTCCGCCGCGCGGCCGCCCAGCATGTACGCCAGCTGGTCGAGCATCTCGTTGCGGGTGGTCGAGTACTTGTCCTCGTCCGGGAGCACCATCGTGTAGCCCAGGGCGCGGCCGCGGGACAGGATCGTGATCTTGTGGACCGGGTCGGAGTTCGGCGAGGCCGCCGCGACCAGGGCGTGACCGCCCTCGTGGTACGCGGTGATCTTCTTCTCCTTGTCCGACATGATCCGGGTCCGCTTCTGCGGGCCCGCGACCACGCGGTCGATCGCCTCGTCCAGGGAGTGGTTGTCGATCAGCTTCTTGTCCGAGCGGGCGGTCAGGAGCGCCGCCTCGTTCAGGACGTTGGAGAGATCGGCGCCCGTGAAGCCCGGGGTGCGGCGGGCGACCGCGCCCAGGTCGACGTCCGGGGCGACCGGCTTGCCCTTCTGGTGGACCTTGAGGATCTCCAGACGGCCCTGCATGTCCGGGCGGTCGACCGCGATCTGGCGGTCGAAGCGGCCGGGGCGCAGGAGGGCCGGGTCGAGGATGTCGGGGCGGTTCGTGGCGGCGATCAGGATGACGCCGCCCTTCACGTCGAAGCCGTCCATCTCGACGAGCAGCTGGTTGAGGGTCTGCTCGCGCTCGTCGTGGCCGCCGCCGAGGCCGGCGCCGCGGTGGCGTCCGACGGCGTCGATCTCGTCGACGAAGACGATCGCCGGGGCGTTCGCCTTGGCCTGCTCGAAGAGGTCGCGGACACGGGAGGCACCGACACCGACGAACATCTCGACGAAGTCGGAGCCGGAGATCGAGTAGAACGGCACGCCGGCCTCGCCCGCGACGGCGCGCGCGAGGAGGGTCTTGCCGGTTCCGGGCGGGCCGTAGAGGAGCACGCCCTTGGGGATCTTGGCGCCGACCGCCTGGAACTTCGCCGGCTCCTGGAGGAACTCCTTGATCTCGTGGAGTTCCTCGACGGCCTCGTCCGAGCCGGCCACGTCGGCGAACGTGGTCTTCGGGGTGTCCTTGGTGATGAGCTTGGCCTTGGACTTCCCGAAGTTCATGACTCGGGAGCCGCCGCCCTGCATCTGGTTCATCAGGAACAGGAAGACGACCACGATGAGAACGAAGGGCAGCAGCGAGAGCAGCACCGACAGGAAGGGGCTCTGCCGCTCCGGGGAGACGGTGTAGCCCTTGTCGAGGTCGCCGGCGGCGGACTGCTCCTGGAGCGTGGTGGTCAGGTTGGCGCCCTGGTCACCGATGTAGCTCGCCTGGATCTTGGTGCTGCCGCCGTACTTGTTCTTGTCGGCGTCCTTCTTGAGTTCGACCTTGATGACCTGCTCGTCGCCGGTCGTCAGCTTGACCTGGTCGGCCTGCTTGTCATTGATCGCCTGGACGACCTTGCTGGTGTCCACCGTCTTGTAGCCCTCGGACGAGCCGACGACCTGCATCAGCACGACCACGGCGAGGACGGCCAGCACGATCCACATGACCGGCCCACGGAAGTATCGCTTCACGTCCATCCATACGGAGCGAGTAGTACGCCCCGTCCCTCCTGCCCGTAGGTAAATGCTGCTGTGAGAGCTGCTCGAGAGCTGCTATGAAAAAAGCTGTTCTTCGGAAGGTACCTCAGCCAGGTGACCCGTGACCGCCTTCCCTTGCTCCAACGGCGGGAAGGCGGGACGGGTTCCCGTGCGTCAGCCTCCGTAGACGTGCGGCGCGAGTGTGCCGACGAAGGGGAGGTTGCGGTACTTCTCGGCGTAGTCGAGGCCGTATCCGACGACGAACTCGTTGGGGATGTCGAAGCCGATCCACTTCACGTCGATCGCGACCTTCGCGGCGTCGGGCTTGCGCAGCAGGGTGCAGACCTCCAGGGAGGCCGGCTCGCGCGAGCCGAGGTTCGACAGCAGCCAGGACAGGGTCAGGCCGGAGTCGATGATGTCCTCGACGATCAGGACGTGCTTGCCCTTGATGTCGGTGTCGAGGTCCTTGAGGATGCGGACGACGCCCGAGGACTGGGTGCCGGCGCCGTAGGAGGAGACGGCCATCCAGTCCATGGTGACGGGGGTGGACAGCGCGCGCGCCAGGTCCGCCATCACCATCACGGCGCCCTTGAGGACGCCGACGATGAGCAGGTCCTTGCCCGCGTACTCCGCGTCGATCTTCGCGGCCAGCTCGGCCAGCTTCGCGTCGATCTCTTCCTTGGTGATGAGTACCGACTGGAGGTCGGTGCCCATGTCCTTCTCGTTCACCCGGGTCACTTTCGTTGCAGCTTGCGTCAGCCTTGCCGAATGACCAGTCTGCCACCCTGGCGCCGCGCCTCGACGCGGCCGGGCAGATTGATGGCGCCTTGTCCCCGCCAGCCGGTGATCAGCCGGTCGACCTCCTCGATGTGCCGGGCGAAGAGGGAGCCCGCGGGGGCGCCTTCGGCGATCATGGCGCGGCGCAGGATGCGGCGGCGGACGGCGGGCGGGAGTCCGAAGAGTTTGGCGCATTCGAGTCGGCCGGCCTCGTCGCGGACGGCGGCTTCGGCGTCCGCGGCCCAGGAGTCGAGGGCGTCGGCGTCGTCGCGGGAGAGCTGGGCCGTACGGGCGAGGGCTTCGACGACGCCCTTGCCGAGGGCCTTCTCCAGGGCGGGGAGGCCTTCGTGGCGGAGCCGGGAGCGGGTGTAGGCGGGGTCGCTGTTGTGGGGGTCGTCCCAGACGGCGAGTTCCTGGGCGACGCAGGCCTTGCGGACGGTCTGCCGGTCGAGCTCCAGGAAGGGGCGGCGGTAGCGGCCGGCGGCGCCGGAGACGGCGGCCATGCCGGACAGCGAGCGGATGCCGGAGCCGCGGGCGAGGCCGAGGAGGACGGTTTCGGCCTGGTCGTCGCGGGTGTGGCCGAGCAGGACGGCGGTGGCGCCGTGGCGCTCGGCGGCCTCGTCGAGGGCGGCGTAGCGGGCGTCGCGGGCGGCGGCTTCGGGGCCGCCTTCCCGGCCGACGGTGACGGCGACGGTCTCGACGGGGTCGAGGCCGAGCGCGGCCATGCGTCCGGCGACCTCGGCGGCGCGCTGGGCGGAGCCGTCCTGGAGGCCGTGGTCGACGGTGATGCCGCCGGCGCGGACGGCGAGTTTGCGGGCCTCGAAGGCGAGCGCGGAGGCGAGCGCCATGGAGTCGGCACCTCCGGAGCATGCGACGAGGACCAGCGGAGCGGGTCGGTCCGGGGAGGGGCCGAGGGGGTGGTGCCCCGCCGTCGCGTCGGGGGCGGTCTGGTGCTCGGTGAGGACGTCGTGGAGTACGCGGCGGACCGCCAGGCGTATCGCCGCGACCGCAGGATGGGGACCCATGTCCGGTGCCCTTCGTGAATGAGTGGGGTGCCTCGGTCGGAGTCTTAACGGTCGGAAGAGGGGGTTCGGTCACTCAGAGTGCGTCGATGGTGACAGAACATGGCCGTTACCCGAGCATTGCACGCCCCACCCTCCGTCTACGGTCCCTCGGATGGGTGATTGGCGGTGTGTTCTTCCGTCGTACGTCGCACCCGTCTCAGGAGTCTGCCTTACGGTGCACCCTCGCCACCCAGTCGGCCGGTTTGGCGATCTCGGCCTTGGTGGGGAGCGTGTTGGGGGAGGTCCAGACGCGGTTGAAGCCGTCCATGCCGACCTCGTCGACGACGGCGCGGACGAAGCGTTCGCCGTCGCGGTACTGGCGCAGTTTGGCGTCGAGGCCGAGGAGCTTGCGCAGCGCGAGGTCGAGGCGGGAGGCGCCGCGGGCGCGGCGCCGCTGGAACTTCTCGCGGATCTCGGCGACGGAGGGGACGACCTGGGGGCCGACGCCGTCCATGACGTAGTCGGCGTGGCCTTCGAGCAGGGACATGACGGCGGTGAGGCGGCCGAGGATCTCGCGCTGCTCGGGGGTCTGGACGATCTCGACGAGGGAGGGGGTCGGCTCGCCCTGTTCGCCTTCGGGGCGGCCGCCGGCGAGGGCCTGGGCGGCTTCGCGGAGGCGTTCGACGACGGTGGAGGGGTCGACCTCGGTGGCGCCGAGGAAGGACTGGATCTCGCCCTGCAGGTGGTCGCGGAGCCAGGGCACGGCGGTGAACTGGGTGCGGTGGGTCTCTTCGTGGAGGCAGACCCAGAGGCGGAAGTCGTGCGGGTCGACGGCGAGCTCGCGTTCGACGTGGACGATGTTGGGGGCGACGAGGAGGAGGCGGCCGCCGCCGTTGTCGCCCGCGGGCAGGTCGCGGGTGGCGGGGGCGAAGGTCTCGTACTGGCCGAGGATCCGGGAGGCGAGGAACGACAGGAGCATGCCGAGCTCCACGCCGGTGACCTTGCCGCCGACGGCGCCGATCATGGAGCCGCCGGGTGTGGTGGAGCGGCGTTCCTGCATCTTGTCGAGGAGCGGGGAGAGCAGTTCGCGGAAGCCGGCGACGTTGGCCTTGATCCAGCCGGCGCGGTCGACGACGAGGACGGGGGTGTCCCGTGGCTCGTGGCCGTCGGGGATCATCCGGGTGAACGCCCGCACGTGTTCTTCGGAGGCCTTGGCGTGCCGGCGGAGTTCCGCGACGACCTCGCGGGCCTCGTCGCGGCTCACCTCGGGGCCCGCCTTCACCAGTCGGGTCGCGGTCGCGACCGCGAGATTCCAGTCGACCATCTCGGCTCCACCGATGCTCGTCATGCGTCAACCGTACGTTCTCCGGGCCCGATCAGGGCAGGTTCGGGACGGTTCCTGACGGGGGCGCCAGCGCGGCGGAGAGCCGGTCGAGGGCGGGCTGGGCCTGGTACGGGGAGGGGGTGCGGCCGGCGAGGAACGCGAAGGCGAGGAGGCGGCCGTCGGCGGTGACGACGGTGCCGGCGAGCGTGTTGACGCCGGTGAGGGTGCCGGTCTTGGCGCGGACGAGGCCGGCTCCGCCGAGGGCGGGGCCGGTGTCGAAGCGGTCTTCGAGGGTGCCGCTGAAGCCGCCGACGGGCAGGCCGGTGAGGACGGGGCGCAGGGCGGGGCGGGCGGGGTCGGCCGCTCGGGTGAGGAGGCCGGTGAGCAGGGCGGCGGAGAGCCGGTCGTCGCGGGAGAGGCCGCTGCCGTCGGCGAAGCGGGCGCCCGCGGTGGGCAGGCCGAGGGCGGCGAGTTCGGCCTGGACGGCCTTGCCGGCGCCGGTGAAGCTCGCGGGCTGCTTGCGGGCGAGGGCGGTCTGGCGGGCGAGGGCCTCGGCGAGGTCGTTGTCGCTGTCGGTGAGGGTGCGCTCGACGAGGGCGGAGAGCGGGGCGGACTCGGTTCGGGCCAGGGGGGCGCTCGTGGTGCCCGCGGCGGGCTTGGGGGCGCGGCCGGGGGTGGGGGCGCCCTGGACCTTCGTACCGGCCTCGGTGAGGAGTTCGGCGAAGGCGGTGGCGGCGTCCGCGGCGGGGTCGTCGCTGCGGACGGCGCGGCCGTGGTCGATGCCGTCGGGGCGGCCCGCGTTGATCATCAGCGCGGTGACGGGGGCGAGGTTCTCGTTGCGGCCGATGGGGTGCCGGGCGGGGCCCTGGTAGAGGCTCGTGTCGTAGGTGAGGCGTACGGCGGTGACGCCCCGGGCCTTCAGGGCGCGGGCGGTGTCGGCGGCGAGGGTCTTCAGGCGGGCCCGGTCGAGGGTGGGGTCGCCTCCGCCGACGAGGGTGAGCGTGCGGCCGTCCGGGCCGGCGACGACGGTGGTCGGGATGCGGTGGTCGGGGCCGAGGGCGGAGAGGGCGGCGACCGAGGTGGCGATCTTGATGGTGGAGGCCGGGGTCATGGCCGTGCCGGCGCCCTCGCCGTACAGCTGCTCGCCGGTGGTGGCGTCGACGACGGAGGCGGTGCGCAGCGGGCCGAGGCCGGGGTCGGCGAGGAGCGGGGCGAGGACGGCGGCGAGGTCACCCGGCTGGGTGCTGCCGGCGGCGTCGAGGGGGCGGAGCACTCCGGGGGCGCTGGGGGCCGGGGCGGGGGCGGGGCGGCGCGGGGCGGCGGGGGGCGCGTGATGTGCGCCACCTGTCGGGGTCGCGGCGGCCGCCCGGGCGCGCTCGGCCTTACGCTGACCGTTGTCCCACGGTCCGGCGGCGGTCACCGCTCCGGCGGCCAGGGCCAGACCTAGTACGGCAGAGCACGCAGTGAGCTGCCAGGTCCTCGGCTCCGGCATTGCTGACCAGCCCCTTTCGCGATCACACACAGGCGTGAGGGACACTTAATCACTGCGCGTTGCCGCAAGCATTCACATGTGTTGATTCAGGAGGAGCCACCCGTGGAGTTCGACGTCACCATCGAGATCCCGAAGGGGTCGCGGAACAAGTACGAGGTCGACCACGAGACGGGTCGCATCCGCCTGGACCGTCGCCTCTTCACCTCGACCAGCTACCCGGCCGACTACGGCTTCGTCGAGAACACCCTCGGCGAGGACGGCGACCCGCTGGACGCGCTCGTCATCCTGGACGAGCCGACGTTCCCCGGCTGCCTGATCAAGTGCCGCGCCATCGGCATGTTCCGCATGACGGACGAGGCCGGCGGCGACGACAAGCTGCTGTGCGTGCCCGCCTCGGACCCGCGCGTCGAGCACCTGCGCGACATCCACCACGTGTCGGAGTTCGACCGCCTGGAGATCCAGCACTTCTTCGAGGTCTACAAGGACCTGGAGCCGGGCAAGTCGGTCGAGGGCGCCAACTGGGTCGGCCGCGCCGAGGCCGAGGCCGAGATCGAGGCCTCGTACAAGCGCCTGGAGGCGCAGGGCGGCGCCCACTGAGTGGGTCCCTGCTGAAGCTGTGACGGGCGGTGCACCTCGTGCGGGTGCGCCGCCCGTCTCGCGTGCTGCCGTAGGCCCGTGCCCATACTGCTGTCGTATGCCGGTGCCCATCCTGGGCAGGCGGCGCGCATGGGAGTGAGGGCGAAGAGAGTGGTCGTGGAGGCGGACGGCCCGGAGGACCGGAAGCCGCAGTCGGACGAGGCGCGCAGCGCTTTCGTCCCGCCCGCCGGGGTGGAACCACCGGTGGTCGTGGAGGAGGAGCACCCGACCTCCGAGTTCGCCGTTCCCGAGGGGCTGACGGCGGAGCCGCCCGAGGAGCCCGAGGGTTCCGCGTTCGCGCCGCCGTCGACGTACTCGGCGAGGCAGGCTCCGGCGGCCTTCACCCCGGCGCACGGGATGCCGCTGGTGCGGCTGCCGGCGGACGCGCCGTGGCAGGACCGGATGCGGACGATGCTGCGGCTGCCGGTGGGTGACCGGCCGATGCCGGAGACCGCGCCCAAGGAGGACGGGGCGGGGCCCGCGGTGGGCCGTGTGCTCGACCTGACCCTGCGTATCGGCGAGCTGCTGCTGGCGGGCGGGGAGGGCGCGGAGGACGTCGAGGCGGCGATGTTCGCGATCTGCCGCAGCTACGGCCTGGACCGGTGCGAGCCGACGGTGACGTTCACGCTGCTGTCGATCACGCACCAGCCGTCGCTGATGGACGACCCGATCACGGCGAACCGGACGGTCCGGCGGCGGGGCACGGACTACACCCGGCTGGCCGCGGTCTACCAGCTGCTCGCCGACATCAACGCGCCGGACCACGACGTCACGCCGGAGGAGGCCTACCGGCGGCTCGCGGAGATCCGGCGCAACCGGCACCCGTATCCGGGCTGGGTGCTGACGCTGGCGGCGGGTGTCCTCGCGGGGGCGGCCTCGGTGCTGCTCGGCGGTGACTTCACGGTCTTCTGCGTGGCCGCGCTCGGCGCGGTGCTCGGCGACCGGCTGGCGTGGCTGTGCGCGGGGCGCGGGCTGCCGGAGTTCTACCAGTTCCTGGTGGCGGCGATGCCGCCGGCCGCGATGGGGGTGCTGCTGACGCTGCTGCACGCCGATCTGCGGCCCTCGGCGGTCATCACGGGTGGCCTGTTCGCCCTGATCCCCGGTCGTGCCCTGGTGGCGGCCGTGCAGGACGGTCTGACCGGCTTCTACATCACGGCCTCGGCCCGGCTCCTGGAGGTCGGGTACTTCTTCGTGGCGATCGTGGTGGGTGTGCTGTCGGTGCTGTACGTGGCCGTGCAGTTCGACGCGCAGCTGAACCCGGAGGGGGCGCTCAGTCCGGTCGAGCGTCCGGTGGTGCAGATCCTGGCGTCGATGGTGCTGTGCGCGACGTTCGCCATCCTGTTGCAGCAGTCGCGGGCGACGGTGCTGTTCGCGACGTTGAACGGCGGGGTGGCGTGGGTGGTCTACGCGGCGATCGCGGTGACGGCGGGCGGCTCGGCGGTGATGGCGACGGCGGTGGCGGCGGGCCTGGTGGGTCTCTTCGGCCAGCTGATCGCCCGGTACCACCACACGTCGTCGCTGCCGTACGTGACGGCGGCGATCGGGCCGCTGCTGCCGGGTTCGGCGACGTACTTCGGGGTGCTGTCGATCGCCCAGAACAACCTGGACCAGGGCTTCGCCAACCTGGCGAAGGCGGCGGCCCTGGCGCTGGCGATCGCGATCGGCGTGAACCTGGGAAGCGAGCTGGCCCGCCTCTTCATGCAGGCCCCGCGCGCGGCAGCGGCGCGGCGTGCGGCGAAGCGGACCAGGGGCTTCTGACGGGAACGGCCTCCGACGGGGCGGCCTCGGCGGGACGGCTTCGGTGGGGCGGCCTCGCACGGGAGGGCCTCGGACGAGGCGGCTCCTGGTAGGGCCGGTTCTGGCAGGACGGCCTCCGACGGGACGCGCAGGACCCCGGGGCCGGGACGGGCCTCGGGGTCCTGGACGTGCTCCGGGAGCCCGGACGGGCTCCGCGGGGGCGGGTCAGCGCTTGGCGTGGCGGCCGCGGCCCGGGTTCGGGGTGCCGGGGGCGTCGTGGCCGTGCTCGTCGTCCTGGGCGGCCTTGGCCTTCTTCGACTGCGAGCGGGCGCGGAGGTACTCGATCACGATCGGGACCACGGAGATCGCGACGATCAGGATGAGGATCGCCTCGATGTGCTCGTGCACGAAGTCGATCTTGCCGAGGGAGGCGCCGAGGATGGTGACGCCGGCGCCCCAGAGCACGCCGCCGATGATGTTGAACGTGATGAACGAGCGGTAGTTCATCCGGCTGACGCCGGCGATGATCGGCGTGAACGTCCGCACGATCGGCACGAAGCGGGCCAGGATCAGCGACTTCGGGCCGTGCTTCTCGAAGAACTCGTGCGCCTTCTCCACGTTCTCCTGCTTGAAGAGCTTGGAGTCGGGACGCTTGAAGAGGGCGGGGCCGACCTTGCGGCCGAAGAGATAGCCGACCTGGTCGCCGATGATCGCGGCGGCCACGATGAGCGTGCAGACGAGCCACAGCGGCTGGTCCAGCTTCCCCGTGGTGACCAGCAGGCCGGTGGTGAAGAGCAGCGAGTCGCCGGGCAGGAAGAACCCGATGAGCAGGCCGGACTCGGCGAAGACGATGACGAGGACACCGATCAGGCCGAAGGTCTGGATCAGATAGTCCGGGTCCAGCCAGCTCGGTCCGAGGGCAAGCGTATTCACGGGGTTCCGGGCTCCTGCGGTCGGTGGGGGAGAGGGGGACGGCTGCCCCAAGGTACCAACGCATTCTTACGGGCCCGGGTTCCACGGGCCCCCGGTGGGCGTTCCCGGGATGCGACGGCGGGCGGGCCGTCCGAGGCTGGTGGCCAGGAGGTGGATGCGGATGGGCATCGAGGAGTACGGCGGCGGCCAGGGGCCGCACCCGGACGTGCTGGTCGTCAC
The DNA here is from genome assembly GCF_040653315.1 of Streptomyces sp. NPDC047981. Classification (NCBI taxonomy): domain Bacteria; kingdom Bacillati; phylum Actinomycetota; class Actinomycetes; order Kitasatosporales; family Streptomycetaceae; genus Streptomyces; species Streptomyces sp. NPDC047981. Next base: position 65,240 of record NZ_JBEZNQ010000011.1, read on the forward strand.
CACGAACGACGTACCCGGCTACGAGGTCCGGCAGGTCATCGGCGAGGTCTTCGGACTGACCGTGCGCTCACGTCATCTGGGCAGCCAGATCGGCGCGGGGCTGAAGTCGATGATCGGCGGAGAGCTGAAGGGTCTGACGAAGACCCTGGTGGAGACCCGCAACCAGGCGATGGAGCGTCTTGTGGAGCAGGCGAAGGCGCGCGGTGCCAACGCCGTGCTGATGTTCCGCTTCGACGTGACGGAGGCGGCCGACGTGGGGACGGAGGTCTGCGCCTACGGGACGGCGGCGGTGATCGCCCCACGTGCGTGAGGCGTGATGCCGGAGGACGACACCCGCGACTCCGAGGGGCGACACCCTCAACTCTCAGGGTGTTGTGCGGCATTTGTGCACTTATGGTGGGGCGGTGGCCACCGATACCCCGTCGTCCGGGCCCCCGCCCCACGCACCTCGGACGCCCTCCCGCACGCTGCTGCCGCAAGTGCTGCCCGCCCTCGTCGTGGGCGTGCTGGCGGCCCTGCTCTACCTGGGGATCACGTGGATCTCCGAGGAGTTCGAGCACGTGCTCTGGGACACCCTTCCGGACGCGCTCGGGATCGGCGGCTACTCGTCCCTGTGGATGATCGTCATGCTGACCGCGACCGGCATCGTGGTCGGGCTCATCATCTGGAAGGTCCCCGGTCACGCGGGGCCCGACCCTTCCGAGACCGGCCTCGGCGGCGCCCCGCTGGCGCCCTACGTCGTCCCCGGGCTGCTGCTCGCGGGCACGCTCACGCTCGCCGGCGGGGTCAGTCTCGGCCCGGAGAACCCGATCATCGCGGCGAACATCGCGCTCACCTACTGGCTCGGCAGCAAGCTGCGGCCGAACGCCCCGGGCGCCTTCTGGGTCGTGCTGGCCTCGTCCGCCACCATCGGCGCCCTCTTCGGCACCCCGGTGGCCGCCGCCCTCGTCATCTCCGAGGCGCTCGTCCACCAGCCGGGCCCCGGCTCGCTCTGGGACCGGCTCTTCGCACCGCTCCTCGCCGCCGGGGCGGGGTCCCTGACCACGTCCCTGCTCTCGCACCCCACCTTCGACCTGTCGCTCCCTCAGCTGACCGACCCCGGCTGGGGTGACCTGCTCGCCTCGCTGATCGTGGCCACCCTGGCCGCCTGCTTCGGCCTCCTGTGCTGTTACGGCCTGCCCTACGTCCACCGCGCCTTCCGGCGGCTGAAGCACCCGATGCTGATGCTGCCGACCGGCGGTCTGGTCCTCGGCCTGCTGGGCGCGCTCGGTGGGTCCCTGACGCTCTTCAAGGGCCTGGACCAGATGAAGGAGCTCGCCGCGAACCTCGGCGGCTGGTCCTCGGGCGAGCTGGCCAGAATGGCCGTGGTCAAGCTCGTCGCCCTGCTCGTCGCCTCCGCCTGCGGCTTCGTCGGCGGCCGGATCTTCCCCGCCGTGTTCATCGGCGTCGCCTTCGGCATGCTCGCCCAGGCCCTGGTCACGGAGATCCACCCCGCGGTCGCCATCTCCTCCGCCGTCCTCGGTGTGCTGCTCGCGACCACCCGGCAGGGCTGGGTGAGCCTCTTCGTCGCCGCCGTCCTCGCCTCCTCCCCGGCCATGCTCTCGATCCTCTGCCTGGCCTCCCTGCCCGCCTGGCTGGTCGTCACCGGCCGCCCCCAACTCGAACTCGACGAGCACGGCGCCTCGCTGCGCTGACCACCCCCCAAGGAGTTCCCATGGCGTTGCACAAGGGCCCCGACAAGCCCCAGGCCGAGCCGGACCGGCACCTCGCCCTCAACCCGTTCTTCGGTGAGGCCAACCCGGTCGGCGGCATGACCGAGGCCCCGCCCCGCCACCGGCTCCCCGACGGGCCGCTGCCGCCCATGAGCGCCTATCAGCTCGTCCACGACGAGCTGATGCTCGACGGGAACTCCCGGCTGAACCTCGCCACCTTCGTCACCACCTGGATGGAGCCCCAGGCCGGTGTCCTGATGGCCGAGTGCCGCGACAAGAACATGATCGACAAGGACGAGTACCCGCGCACGGCCGAGCTGGAGCGGCGCTGTGTGGCCATGCTGGCCCAGCTGTGGAACGCGCCGGACCCCGCCGCCACCGTCGGTTGCTCCACCACCGGCTCCAGCGAGGCGTGCATGCTCGCCGGCATGGCCCTCAAGCGCCGCTGGGCCAAGCGGAACGCCGACCGCTACCCGGGCAGCGCCCGGCCCAACCTGGTGATGGGCGTCAACGTCCAGGTCTGCTGGGAGAAGTTCTGCAACTTCTGGGAGGTCGAGGCCCGGCTGGTCCCCATGGAGGGCGACCGCTTCCACATGGACGCGGAGTCGGCCGCCGCGCTCTGCGACGAGAACACCATCGGTGTGGTCGCCGTGCTCGGCTCGACCTTCGACGGCTCCTACGAACCGGTCGCGGAGATCTGCGCCGCGCTCGACGCCCTCCAGGAACGGACCGGTCTCGACATCCCCGTACACGTCGACGGCGCCTCCGGCGCGATGATCGCCCCCTTCCTGGACGACGACGTGGTCTGGGACTTCCGGCTGCCGCGGGTCTCCTCGATCAACACCTCCGGTCACAAGTACGGCCTGGTCTACCCGGGCGTCGGCTGGGCGCTGTGGCGCTCGCCCGCCGAACTCCCCGAGGACCTCGTCTTCCGGGTCAACTACCTGGGCGGCGACATGCCGACCTTCGCCCTCAACTTCTCCCGGCCCGGCGCCCAGGTCGTCGCGCAGTACTACACGTTCCTGCGGCTGGGCCGGGAGGGCTACCGCGCGGTCCAGCAGACGACCCGGGACGTCGCCCGCGGGCTCGCCGAACGGATCGAGACCATGGGCGACTTCCGCCTCCTCACCCAGGGCGACCAGCTGCCCGTCTTCGCCTTCACCACCGCCCCCGAGGTCACCAACTTCGACGTCTTCGACGTCTCGCGGCGCCTGCGGGAGAGCGGCTGGCTGGTCCCCGCGTACACCTTCCCCGCCAACCGGGAGGACCTGTCCGTGCTGCGGGTGGTGGCCCGCAACGGCTTCTCCGCCGACCTCGCCGACCTCTTCATCGAGGACCTGCGGCGCCTGCTGCCCGAACTGCGGCGCCAGTCGGGCCCGTCGACCGCCGACCGGGGGGCCGCCACCTCCTTCCACCACTAGAGCCCGTCGTCATCGTTGGTCGCTCGCGCAGGCCAGGGCGAAGGTCGACCAGCGCTCGCCGTCGACCGATATCGCGTACCCGCACGCGGACCCGGAGCGGAGCAGTCCGAGCGGCGTACGGCGGATGAAGCCCGTGCCCTCGCCCGAGGGCCGGAAGCTCCGGCCGCCGTCGACGCTCACGAACTCCCGGTCCTCCGCGGTGATCAGCACCCGGCCCCCGGGGCCCGGTACGGGCAGGCCCTGGAGCGTGCGCGGCTCGTGGACCGGTCCTGTCGTCCACATCCGCTCCCAGGTCCGGCCGCCGTCCAGGGAGCGGTGCAGGGCGCGCATCGGGTTCTTGACCGGGTTCCCGCCCTTCAACTCGCCCATCTCCGCTGCGTAGACGGCGTCCTGGCCGACCGCGACCGCGGTGTACCAGCCCGGTGCGGTGGTCGGGCTCGGCAACTGGCCGATCGACCAGCTGCGGCCCCGGTCCCGCGAGACGGCCACGGCGGCCCGGCCCGAGAGCGGGTCGGTGCCGGAGACCCACCAGGAGCCGTCCGGCTCGGCGACCCCGGCCGGCCTCGGGCCGGGCCCGATCGGCGGACCCTGGGCGAGCGCCCGCCGCCGGCCGTCCTCCGGGTCGATCACGACCAGCCGCTCCCGCGCGCACTCGTCCCGCGCGAGCGGGCCGGAGGACGGCGAACTCGGCTCGGCGCAGTCGGTGGTGAGGACGGCACCGGCCGGGATCACCGGAGTCGTCCCGCTCGTGCGCGTGTCGACCCGTCGCCAGGTCCGCCCGCCGTCCCGGGTGAACCAGGCCCTGCCGGTCTCCGGGCTCGCGCCGCCCTCCTCGATCAGGGCCCGGCCCGGTCCGAGGACCTTCAGGTCGGCCGAGACGCCGTCCATCGGCGCGGTCTCGGGCAGCGGGGAGCGCCGCAGCACCCAGCCCTTCGCACCCCGGTCGAGCACGGCCACGGGCTGGCGGCAGAAGCCGCTCTCCGGCGCCCCCGCGTTCTGCACGCAGTCGGCGAGCAGCGCGAACCCGCTGCCGTCCGCCGCGAAGCCCGGGCTGTGCGACCACCCGGGCAACCCCTCGGCGGACGGTATGCGCGGCGGAGCGCCGGCCGCCCCGCCCCGGCCCCCCTCGCCGGGCGGGCCCGTCGGGCCCGAGACCTCCGGTCGCGGCGCACCCGGTCCGGAGCTCCTCGACGGCCCCGTGCCCCCGTCGCGCGCCCCCACCCCCGCGCACGCCGCCACCACCGCCAGCATCAGCGCCATGACGGCGCCCGTCACTCCGCGAAACCCGCGCATCTCCCGTCCCCCTGTCCCCGAGGCAGACGGTCCTCGGTGAACCGTCTGCCTTGGGTACACCGCTCGACGGCTTCGCGTTCCCACTCCCCCGCGTCGAGTTTCGGAGACGCGCCCGCGCCGCCGCTACGAACCACCTCCGCCGCGACCCGCCTCCGCTACGCGCTCAGCCGCCTGAACCTCCGTACCGCCAGCGGGAAGAAGACCGCGAGGAGCACCAGCGGCCACACCACCGCGGCCCACACGTGCCCCGGCTCGCCGCCCGGGTTGCCGAACAGGTCCCGTACCGCCGTCGCCGTCGCCGACATCGGGTTCCACTCCACGACCGCGCCCAGCCACTCCGGCATGGACTCGGGCGAGGCGAAGGCGTTGGAGAGGAAGCCGACCGGCCAGACCAGGATCTGCACGGCCATCACCAACTCCGGCTTCCCCGCGAGCATCGCGAGGAAGATCCCGATCCAGAGCATGGCGAACCGGAGCAGGAGCAGCAGCCCCAGCGCCGCCACGAACGCCCCCGGGCCCCCGTGCGCCCGCCAGCCGATCGCGTACCCGACGCCGACCATCAGCAGGAGCCCGGCCGCCGACTGGAGCATGTCGGCGGCCGACCGGCCCACCAGGACCGCCCCGTCGACCATCGGCATCGAGCGGAACCGGTCGATCACGCCCTTGTTGAGGTCCTGCGTGACGGCCGTCATCGTCGCTTCGAGGCCGAAGACCATCGTCAGTGTCAGCATGCCGGGCACGAGGAAGTCGACGTACTCGCCCTCGATCCCGCGCCCGCCGCCGACGAGATAGCCGAACATCAGCAGCATCATGATCGGGAAGGCCAGGCCGACCACCATCACGACCGGCTGCCGCGCCCAGTGGGCCAGCTCGCGCCGGGTCATCGTCCAGCAGTCGCTCATCACATACGCCACGCTCATGCCGCCACGCCCTCCGTCGCCTTCTCCTCGTCCGTCTTCTCGTCCCCCGTCAGGTGGAGGAAGACCTCGTCGAGGGTCGGCCGCCGCAGGGCGATGTCCTCCGCCTCGATCCCGGCCGTCTCCAGGGCCCGTACGGTCTCCGCGAGGGCCGCCATCCGGTCCGTCACCGGCGCGCTGATCCGCCGCCGGTCGGCGTCGACGCTCACCTCCCCGGCGGGTACGGGCAGCAGCAGGGCCGCCTCGGCCAGGCGCCGGGCGTCGCGCAGGACCACGTCGATCCGGTCGCCGCCCACCTTCGTCTTCAGCTCGTCCGCCGTGCCGTCGGCGACGACCCGGCCCCGGTCGACGACCGAGATGCGGTCGGCGAGCTGGTCCGCCTCCTCCAGGTACTGGGTGGTGAGCAGGACCGTCGTCCCGCCGCCCACCAGCGAGCGCACCGACTCCCACACCTCGCCCCGGCCCCGGGGGTCGAGCCCGGTCGTGGGCTCGTCGAGGAAGAGCACCTCCGGCTCGGTGATCAGCGAGGCCGCCAGGTCGAGGCGGCGCCGCATGCCGCCGCTGTACTGCTTGACGGGCTTGCGCCCGGTGTCCGTGAGCCCGAACCGCTCCAGGAGTTCGTCGGCCCGCGCGCCCGCCCGGCGGGCGCCCAGGTGGTACAGCCGGCCGAACATCTCCAGGTTCTGCCGGCCGCTCAACTCCTCGTCCACGGCCGCGTGCTGCCCGAGGAGACCCATCCTGCGCCGCACCTCGGCGGCCTGGCTCCGCACGTCGAAGCCCGCCACCCGCACCAGGCCCTCGTCGGCCCGCAGCAGGGTGGCCAGGATCCGCACCACCGTGGTCTTGCCCGCGCCGTTGGGGCCCAGCAGGCCGTGCACCGTGCCGCGCCCCACGCGCAGGTCGAGGCCGTCGAGCGCCTGCTTGTCGCCGTACCGTTTCCGCGCGCCCTCGACGACGATCGCGTCCGTCATTGCAGCCTCCCAGCCCAGTAGTCAAACTTGACCACTCGATCGAAGGTATGCCCCGGCGACTCGATTAGTCAAACTTGATTAGAGAGAATTCTTTCGATGATCTTCCGACTCGGGGTCGGGCTCGTCCGTGGCGAACGGGTTCTCCTCGCCCTCCGCGAGCACACCCACGAAGGGCTCGCCCTCACCCGCGAAGGTGTACGCGCCCGCCTCGATCCGCTCGATGAGACCGAGCGTCCACTCCTTGCCCGCGTCGGACGAGTGGATCCAGAGGTGCATGATCTCGCCGATGTGCCCCAGCTGCTGCGGGCCGCCTTCCGGGGTGTAGTACTCGGTGACGGCCTCGCGCCACTCGTCGAGCGCCCGCACCCGCCGCTTCAGCAGCTCCACGGCCTCCGCCCGGGGGAGGTCGACGATGAAGCCGATCCCCGCGGACAGGACGTCCATCTTCTGGTCGTACGTCGTCAGCGCCTCGCGCAGCAGCGCGAAGTACTCCGCCGTGCCCTCGTCCGTCACCTCGTACTCGGTACGCGGCGGCCCGCCGGCCGTGCTCGGCGCGATCTCGTACGCGCGCAGCAGGCCCTGCTTGGCCATCTGCTTGAGCGCGTGGTAGATCGAACCGGGCTTGGCGTTGGACCACTCGTGCGCGCCCCAGAACTCCAGGTCGTTGCGGACCTGGTAGCCGTGCGCCCGCCCGTGCTGGCGCACCGCGCCGAGGACAAGCAGCCGGATCGCAGACACTCTCGTACCTCCTAGTCAACCTTGACTAGGGTACGGGCCGTATGCCTCCGGCGCCCTACGCTCCCTGCGCTCCCTGCGCTCCCTGCTCCTCCGCGATCAGGGTGAAGGAGTCCTTGCCGTCCAGGGACTCCCGGACGATGTCCGCGTGCCCGGCGTGCCGCCCCATCTCCTGGACCAGGTGGAGCAGCATCCAGCGGATCGAGACCCGGCCGTCCTTGGGGAACCAGGGCGCCGGCGGCAGCGGGAAGGTGTCGTCCAGGCTCGGCACCGCGCGGACGAACTCCTCCGTCTCCTTCGCCACGCCCGCCCAGAAGGCCAGCACCTCGGGGACGGTCTCGTCCTCCACGAGCCGGAAGCCGTCGCCCCAGGTCTCCTGGCTGCGCTGTCGCTCGTTCGGGCGCTGCTGGGCGAGGCGCAGCCAGACCAGCTCCACCTCGGCGACGTGCTTGATCAGCCCGGAGAGGCTGAGCGCGCTCGCGCTGGGGCGGCTCGCCGCCTGCTCCTCGGTGAGACCGAAGGAGGCCCGGCGGATCGCGGCCCGCTGGGCCTCGACGAAGCCGAGGAACGCTCCGCGCTCGTCGCCCTGAGCCTCCGCGGGAACGAATGCGACCATGGGGTCCGCCTTCCTGGCCTGCTACGGCCGAAAGTGAGAGTGGGTGCCGGGGAGTTCTTCCCTCCCGACACCCACCACGTTATGAAGCCTTGCGGACAGCTTCGGTCCTAGACAGTTTCGGCCCCGGAAGGGTCCTGGACGGCCTCGGCCCTGGAAGGGGTCCTGGACAGCCTCAGGTCCTAGAAGGGGAAGCGGCTCCGGCCGTGCTGGATCGAGATCCACTTCTGGGTCGTGAACGCCTCGATCATCGCGTCGCCGTTCAGCCGGCCGACGCCCGAGTGCTTCTCGCCGCCGAACGGCACGATCGGCTCGTCGTGCACGGTGCCGTCGTTGATGTGGATCATGCCGGTGTGGATGCGCTTGGCGACCCGTACGCCCCGCTCGATGTCACCGGTGTGGACGGCGCCGCTGAGGCCGTACGGGGTGTCGTTGGCGATCCGGACGGCCTCCTCCTCGCCGTCGAAGGGGATCACGAGGGCGACCGGGCCGAAGATCTCCTGGCTCAGGACGGGCGCGTCGGCCGGCAGGCCGCCGAGGACGGACGGGGAGACCACGTTGCCGTCGGCGGAGCCGTGCAGCAGCGCCGTCGCGCCGGCCGCCACGGCCTGCTCGACGACGGCGGAGACGGACTCGGCCTGCTGGGAGTTGATGAGCGGGCCGATGTGGGTGGCGGGGTCGGCCGGGTCGCCGACGCGCAGCGTCTTCACCTTGGCGACGAACTTCTCGGTGAACTCCGCCTCCACCGTGCGGTCCACCAGGATCCGGTTGGCGGCCATGCAGACCTGGCCCTGGTGCACGAAGCGGCTGAAGACCGCCGCGTCCACGGCGTAGTCGACGTCGGCGTCGTCGAGGACGATGAGGGCGCTGTTGCCGCCGAGTTCGAGGACGGCGTGCTTGAAGTTCTGCGCGCAGACGGTGGCGACGTGGCGGCCGACCTTGTCGGAGCCGGTGAAGGAGATGACCTTCGGGACCGGGTGCGTGAGGAGCGCGTCGCCGATCTCGGCGATGTCGGTGACGACGACGTTCAGCAGACCGGCCGGGAGACCGGCGTCCTCCAGGACCTTCGCGACGAGCGTGCCACCGCAGATCGGGGTGTTCTGGTGCGGCTTGAGGACCACCGCGTTGCCGAGCGCGAGGGCGGGCGCGACGGACTTGAGGGAGAGCAGGAAGGGGAAGTTGAAGGGCGAGATGACGCCGACGACACCGACCGGGAGGCGGTAGACCCGGTTCTCCTTGCCGTCGACCGGCGAGGGCAGGATGCTGCCCTCGGGGCGCAGGGCCAGATGGATCGCCTCGCGCAGGAACTCCTTGGCGAGGTGCAGCTCGAAGCCCGCCTTCAGGCGCGTACCGCCCAGCTCGGCGACGATCATGTCGCCGAGTTCCTGCTCGCGCTCCTCGACGATCCGCAGCGCGCGCTCGAAGACGAGCCGGCGGGTGTAGGGGTTGGTCTCGGCCCACTCGCGCTGGGCGCGCTCGGCGGCGCGGTAGGCGCGGTCGACCTCGCCGGCGGTGGCGACGGTGATCGAGGCGAGCTTCTCCCCGGTGTACGGGTTGAAGTCGATGATGTCCCACGAGCCGCTGCCCGGCTTCCACTCGCCGTCTATGTACTGGTGAGCCAGGTCGGTGAAGTAGGACATGAGGCGAGACCCCTTAACCCGCGGTGGCGGACGCTGTGGCGACCGTGACGGCCGGGACGGCTGTGCACCCCGAGTCTTCCGAGACGGCCGGAAATGCTGATGTCACGTCATCGTACTGACGTCCTACGTGAGTTGAAGGAGTCCTCGGAGAAGATCACGACTTTCGGCCGGATCGGGACTCTCCTCGGCCAGCCGCTCCATCACGCGCGCGTACTGGGCGACCTCCTCACGCTTGTCGAGGTACAGCGCGCTGGTCAGCTGCTCCAGATAGACGACGTCGGAGAGATCGGACTCCGGGAAGCTCAGCATGGTGAACGCGCCGCTCTCGCCCGCGTGCCCGCCATAGCTGAAGGGCATCACCTGGAGCGTGATGTGCGGGTGCTCGGAGATCTCGATCAGATGCCTCAACTGACCCTGCATCACGGCCCGGTCGCCGTAGGGGCGGCGCAGCGCCGCCTCGTCGAGGACGGCGTGGAAGTGCGGGGCGCGCTCGGAGACGAGGACCTTCTGCCGCTCCAGGCGGAGCGCGACACGGCGGTCGATCTCGGCGCGCGGGGCGTCGGGCATGCCGCGGGTGACGACGGCGTGCGCGTACGCCTCGGTCTGCAACAGGCCGTGGACGAACTGGACTTCGTAGATCCTGATGAGCGAGGCGGCGCCCTCCAGGCCGATGTACGTCTGGAACCAGCCGGGCAGCACGTCGCCGAAGCTGTGCCACCAGCCCGCCACGTTGGCCTCGCGGGCAAGGCCGAGCAGCGAGCCGCGCTCGGACTCGTCGCTGACCCCGTAGAGCGTGAGCAGGTCCTCGACGTCCCTTGCCTTGAAGCTCACCCTGCCCAACTCCATACGACTGATCTTGGATTCCGACGCACGGATCGAGTAACCGGCCGCCTCACGGGTGATGCCGCGCGATTCGCGCAACCGCCTCAGCTGCGAACCCAGCAGGATGCGCCGTACGACGCTTCCGCTCGCTCCGCTCGATTCGACTGCGGTCACGGCTCCAGCCTCTCCTTCGCGGTCACGGGCCCCCGGAGCCCCGGATTCTGCCACTAAACGCTTCAGCCCGTACACATTCGATTACGGAAAGACGGCGACTTCAGGGCGACTTCCTGATCAAGGCGAAACAAGTACCCAGAAGATATGCACAGAATCGGCACGGGGGTGGACAGGTCAGGCGCGTGCACGTGCATCTGCCCTTGCATCCAGTGGTCGCATTCGGAACGATGGACCCCGCGCAACCGCACCACATCCGCGATTCGCCGCGATTCCCGGGAGTGCCTCGCATGGGGACGAATGGATCGACCATGCTCGAGCCGTTACGGCAGGGGCTTCCGCCGATCGATCCCGCCACGGTCTCCAACTCGGCCTCCTGCGCCCTGCCGCCCGCGTACGAAGCGGTGCGCGGCGCACGGAAGTTCACCCGGGCCACGCTCACGCAGTGGGATCTCACCGAGCGCTTCGACGACGTCGCGCTGGTCGTCTCCGAACTCGTCACCAACGCCCTGCGCCACGCGCTCCCGTCGGAGTCCGCCGCGGACGAGGGCCGCAACAGCCCCCCGGTCCGCCTGCACCTGATGCGCTGGACGAGCCGCCTGGTCTGCGCGGTGCGCGACCCCAGCCACAAGACCCCGGAGACGCGCTCGGGGGACGAGGACTTCGCGGCGGAGTCGGGGCGCGGGCTGTTCCTGGTCGACTCCTTCAGCGACAGCTGGGGCTGGCACCCGCTGGCCGGGACGCTCCAGGGCAAGGTGGTGTGGGCGCTCTTCCGGCTCGGACCGGAGTGACGCGCGAAGGCGTACGCACGCGCGCATGTACGCCCGCAGTACGCCGGCCAGTACGCCCGCACGCACGCGCGCGTACACAGGCAGCGCGTACACGGACAGAGGGAAGGGCCCCGGCATCCTGCCGGGGCCCTTCCCTTATGCGCGTGCGTGTGCGCGTGCGCTTGCGCGTGGGTCGCGTCAGACGAGGTGGTCGAACTCCCCGTCCTTGATGCCGAGAAGCATCGCCTCTATCTCGGCGGGCGTGTAGACGAGCGCGGGTCCGTCCGGGTGGCGCGAGTTGCGCACGGCGACGTTCCCGCCCGGCAGCTTGGCGAACTCCACGCAGGAACCCTGGGAGTTGCTGTGCCGGCTCTTCTGCCACACGACACCGTGGAGCTCCGTGGCCGCCATGCCGTTGTACGCGTGATGCGCGTGCGCATGATGCACTGGTAGCTCCCCGAGATGATTGGTGCAGGTGTCAACTTCCTCGGATCATAGCTGTGTTCATATGCCAATGCATGAGCAGATGCACGTGCACGGGGGGTGGCGTAGCGACTACGCGACTCCGTGCGAGCGAGTCCGCGTCAGCGGGCTACCGACGAGTAGGGCAAGAGCGCCATTTCCCGGGCGTTCTTGACGGCCCTGGCGATCTGGCGCTGCTGCTGGGCACTCACTCCCGTCACCCTACGGCTTCGGATCTTCCCCCGGTCGGAGACGAACTTCCGCAGAAGGTCGGTGTTCTTGTAGTCCACATAAGAGACGCCGTCGCGATCCAGGGGGTTCCGGCGCGGCTTGGCCGGCTTGCGGGGGGACTTGGGGGGCACGGGGTCAGACCTCCAGGAGGGAGTCGAAGGCGGGCGGGAGCAGCTTCCAGGCCTCGCGCCCGGCGGCGTACTCGGCATCGGTGAGCAGGCAGGAGTCGAGGACCTCGGCAAGGCCCTCGCGATCCAGGCCGGGCGAGGTGAAGACCAGGTGCTGGCAGCGGTCTCCGTGCTCGGGATGCCAGTCCATGGCGGCGGCGGCACGGCGGACGGGCGGGATCATCTCCCAGGCCGCGTCGGGCAGCGAGACCAGCCAGGGCCCGACGCCCTCGACGCAGAGCGCGCCGCCGGCCGCGTCCCAGTGGAGCAGGACATCGGGCTTGTCGGCGAGCCAGAACCGGCCGCGGCTGCGGGCGGCGGCGCAGGTCAGTTCCTCCAGTGCCGCGTAGAGGCGCTCGGGGTGGAACGGCCGGGTGTGGTGCCAGACGAAGGTGGTCACCCCGCTGTCGTCCGCGTCCTGGGGCAGCAGGGCGCACGCCGGGTGCTGGGCGGCCGCGGCGGCCTCGACGTCGAAGCCCGCGAGGGCGGCGGCGGCCAGCTCGCGGTCGGCATCGGCGCCCCGGGGGCCGATGGCGATCCGCCGTGCGGTGGGGTGGAGTTGGGCGAGCAGCGCGCGGTCCGTGTCGTCGGCGGCGAGTTCGCCCTCCGGCGCGTCGACGACCGCGAGGACGGGCGCGTACTCCAGCTGGCGCGCCCAGGTGTCGGCCACGGTCCGCTGGTCGGTGGCGGCGGCCGCGAGTCCGACGTCGGCGAGGTCGTCGCCGTTGCCGAGGCAGGGCAGGACGAGGGCCGGGTCGACGGCGGTGATCACGGCGGTCAACCGGAGCCCGGCCGCGACCACGACCTCGGCCATCGCCTTCGGCTCGACGGAGTCCCAGAGTTCGACGACCGCGAGCCGGGTGAGCCCGGAGTCGGCCAGCCGCCGCAGCTCGGGGACGAGGTCCTCGCGCAGGGCGCAGCAGGCGCAGTCGTTGACGAGCGGGGTCTCGCCGGTGGACAGGACCCCGGTGGCGTCGCGGACCGTACGGGCGACGGTCCCGGTCTCCGAGGCGGTCGCCAGGTCGTGGTGGAGCGCGACGCTGCCGGGGACGGCGGCGAGGAGCCGGTCCACGGTGGTGCGGCGGGCCTCGGAGTGCAGCCCGCCGACGAGGGCGACGGAGAGGGCGGCCGGGCCCGCCGGGGGGTGCGTGGACATCAGCGCGCCGCCTCGCGGCGCCCGTACCGCTGCTCGAAGCGCTCCACGCGGCCGGCGGTGTCGAGGACGCGCGCGGTGCCGGTGTAGAAGGGGTGGCTCGCCGAGGAGATCTCGACGTCCACGACGGGGTAGGTGTTGCCGTCCTCCCACACCACGGTCTTCAGGCCGTCGCGCGCGGCGAGCGTGGAGCGGGTGAGGAAGGCGAGATCGCCGGCCTTGTCACGGAAGACGACCGGGCCGTACGGGGGGTGGATGCCGTGGCGCATGGGTGCTCAGCGCTCCTCTCGGAAGTCGACGTGCCAGCCCGCGACGGGGTCGTACTTGCGCAGGGTGAGGCGGTCGGGGTTGTTGCGGCGGTTCTTGCGAGTGACGTAGGTGAAGCCGGTGCCGGCGGTGGACCGGAGCTTGATGATCGGGCGGAGTTCGTTGCGGGCCATGGTGTGTAGAGTAAATGAAAATGGTTCTCGTTTCCAAAAGAATCCTCGGATTCCCGGGAGAGGTAGGTCACCCTTGTCCGCCCACTGCCAGCTGACCGGCGCACAGCCCGGCTTCGGCAACCGCATCTCGCACTCCCACCGCCGCACGTCACGACGGTTCGACCCGAACATCCAGAAGAAGCGCTACTGGCTGCCGAGCGAGGGCCGGCACGTCCGGCTGACGCTGAGCGCCCGCGCGATCAAGACCGTCGACACGATCGGGATCGAGGCCGCCGTGGCCCGGATCCGGGCGCGGGGGGTGCGGGTCTGATGGCGAAGAAGAGCAAGATCGCGCGCAACGAGCGGCGGCGGGGCGTGGTGGAGCGGTACGCGGAGCGCCGGGCCGAACTGAAGGAGATCATCCGGCGGCCGAACACGCCGGAGGCCGAACGGGAGGCGGCGGTACGCGAGTTGCGCCGCCAGCCCCGCGACGCGAGCGCGACGCGGGTGCGCAACCGGGACGCGGTGGACGGGCGGCCGCGGGGGCATCTGCGGAAGTTCGGCATCTCGCGGGTACGACTGCGGCAGCAGGCCCACGCGGGGTTCCTGCCGGGGGTGCGGAAGGCCAGCTGGTAGGCGGGGGTGGGGTGAGGGGGCGGTTCCGTTCCGGGTCAGGGCGGGGGCGGGGGCGGAGGTGAGGGGCTCCCCCGGGTCCGGGGCGCGCGTCAGGGGTGGGGGCGGAGGTGAGGGGCTCCCCCGGGTCCGGGGCGCGCGTCAGGGGTGGGGCTGGGGGGCGGGGTTGGGGGTGAGGGACTCCGACAGGTCGTCCAAGGCGTCCAGAAGCAGACCCGCCCCCTTGCGCAGCAGCGGGTCCTCCAGCAGCGGCGCGCAGGCCGCGACGGTCTCGCGCAGCTCGTCCCACTCCGGCGCCCTGCGCTCCCGTACCGCCTTGCCGCCCCGTTCCGTCGACCGGCGCAGCGCCTCCGCGAGGGTCGCGGCGGCCGGGACGGGCGGGGCGCCGCGTTCCGGCAGATGCGCCTCCATCAGCATCGCGACCCGGCCGAACTGGGCCAGCGCGTGCTCCGCGTCGTCCGCCGCCGCACGCGAAAGGCCGCGGTGGCGGACCGGCTCGTGGGTCGCCCGGTCCAGGGCCTCCTGCCAGGCGATCCGGGTGGCCCGGGTGGCGAGCAGCGCCTCGCGCACGTCGGCGCAGACCGGGCCCGCCGGGTCGGCGTAGTGGGCCACGACGGAGGCGGCGTAACGGCCGTCGGTGACCAGCCAGTCGGCGAGCCGACCGCGCAGCCGGGGCGTCTCCCAGGCGGGGTAGACGGCGTACGCGAGCATCGCGAGGACCCCGCCGACGAGGGTGAGGACCACCCGCTCGAACACGGTCTGGGTCCAGGCCGAACCGCCCATGCCGAGCAGGAAGACGACGTACGCGGAGACGCACACCTGGCTCGCGGCGTACCCGGTGCGCATCAGCAGGTACATCCCGAAGGCGCAGGCCACGGCGAGGGCGGCGGAGGCGTACACGCCCGGGTCGGCGACCTCGACGACGGCGGTGGCGAGGGCGACGCCGACGAGGGTGCCGCCGAAACGGGCGACGGAACGGGAGTACGTCTGCGAGAAGTCGGGGCGCATGACCATCACGGAGGCCATCGGGGCCCAGTAGCCGTGACCGAGGGGCAGGGCGGAGCCCAGGACGTAGCCGGTGGCGGTGACGGCGGTGACGCGGACGGCGTGCCGGAGGACCGGGGAGTCGGGGCGGAGTTCGGCGCGCATGCGGGCGAGGACGACGGGGGTGAGGCGGAGGAGGGTGGGGCGGGCGCGGGCCTGTGCGGTGGATTCGGTGCGGGACCGGGTGCCGGATTCGGTGCGGGACCCGGTGCCGGGTTCGGTGCCGGGTCCGATGCCAGGTTCGGTGCCGGGTTCGGTGCGGGTTTCCGTACGGGGATCGGCGGTCTCGACGACGTCGTCGAGGAGGGCGGCGAGGCGGACGGCGGCGCGGCGGGGAGCGCCGCCGAGGAGGGCGCCGGTGTCGGGGGTGCGGAGGGCGGCGACGGCTGCGGGCGGTAGGTCGACGGGCTCACCGTGCCGGATGGCGTGGGCGGCGGCGTCCTGGACGGAGGCGGCCGCGGCGAGGAGTTCGCGGACCTGGTCGCGTGCCGGGCCCTCGGCGGAGGCGCCGACGGCCGGGTCGGCAAGGGAGGCGAGCACGGGGCGGATGCGCTCGGCGAGGCCCCGCGCGCCGTGGAGTTCGGCGGGGCGGCGGCGGGCCTGGCGGGGCGTCACGGCGGCGGCGCTGCGGGCGGTCATGAGCGGGACCGGGTCGAAGGCGGCGGTGGGGTCGTGGCGCAGGCGCCGGGCGTAGTCCGCCTCGGCGGCGAGGGCGTCGGCGAGCGCGTCGCGCTGGGCGCCCCAGCGGCGGACGGGGAGGAGGACGACGAGGGCCGCCTGGACGAGGCCGCCGACGGCGATCATCGCGGCGTGGCCGGCGGCCTCGGCGACGGAGGTCGGGAGGGTGACGGTGACCAGCATCATCGCGACGTTGGAGGAGGCGATGATCCCGACGGTGGGGCCCGCGGCCCAGGCGAGGCCCGACAGGAACGTCCAGACGGCGAGCAGGGCGAGGAAGAGGGCGGGGTGGGAGCCGGCGCCGGTGACGTAGCCGAGGAAGGTGGAGACGGCGAGGCTGGCACCCGAGGCGAGGGCGAGGGTGGGGCGGGGGCGCCAGGACCGCTGGAACGTGGCGATGGCGGCCTGGAAGGCGCCGAACGCGGAGCTGATGGCGGCTCCCGGGCCGAAGAGCGCGAGCGTCGCACCGACGACGAGGGCGAGGCCGAGGGCTGCGCGGGCGGCGACGAGCGGTTCGAGCCGTCGCCGTTCGACGGTGAGCCCGGAACGGGCGGTCGCTTTCAGGGCCCGGAGCCAGCTCATGGCGGGAGCCTATCCGCGAAGCGGTATGAACGGGATGATTCGCCCCCCACCCCGCCCCTTCCCGAAACCCTGCCGGGGGCGGGGGTGGGTAAGGCGGGGGGGCGAGGCGGGGAGCGCGGGCGAGCAGGGGGCACCGAGGGCGGGGCCGGGGGCCGAAGGGCTCGGGAAGCCGGAGGAGAGCCGGGGCGCGGAGGGCCGCGGGAACCGGACGCACGCAGGGCCCCGGAGGGCGGAGGGCTCACACCCGGAGGTTTCAGACGCCCCGGAGATCGGGGGCTTGGGGCCCAGGAGCCGGGGCCCGTGGGCTTGTTCGGGGGACGGCGCGCCTGGCTTAGGGGGAGGTGGTGCACGTTGGGCAGGCGGGGGCCCGGGAGGGGGGCGTGGTGCGGCGTTGGCGCCGCCACGGCAGCCACTGGCACTGCGGTGTGGCGTTGGCGCCGCCGCGGGCAGTCATTGGCGCTGCGGTGTGGCGTTGGCGCCGCCGCGGCGGTTATTGGCGCCAGCATTGGCGCCAATGGCGCCAGGATGCCTTGTGGGGAGAAAGTGAGCAGTTCAGGGCGCCTCGCGATCGCAATCGCACCCCTACCGACGGGGATCGACGGAGCCTGCACGGCACCTGACCCCAGAGCAATCACTCGCCATGGCGCCATGCATGTGCCATCATGGCGCCACTCGCAGTTCGCGTGCGTCGAGGCGGCGAAGGGGTCGGGTCATGGAGACAGCGGAGAGCGGCA
This sequence comes from Streptomyces sp. NPDC047981, assembly GCF_040653315.1. Taxonomy (NCBI): domain Bacteria; kingdom Bacillati; phylum Actinomycetota; class Actinomycetes; order Kitasatosporales; family Streptomycetaceae; genus Streptomyces; species Streptomyces sp. NPDC047981. The sequence continues at coordinate 82,408 of NZ_JBEZNQ010000011.1, forward strand.
CGCAGCACGCGGCGCCCGGTGCCTTCGTGGCCTTCGCGCGGTTCGTGCTCTGCGGTGGGGGCGTGGGGATCGCGTCCAGTTTCGGGGTGGCCGCGCTCGCCGCCCTCGTTCCCTGGGCGGTGGCGAACGCCCTCGTCGCCGTCGTCTCGACGCTCCTCGCCACCGAGCTGCACGCGCGCTTCACCTTCGGTGCGGGAGGGCGCGCGACCCGGCGCCAGCACCTGCAGTCGGCCGGGTCGGCGGCGGCCGCGTACGCGGTGACCTGTGTCGCGATGTTCGTCCTGCAGCAGCTCGTGGCCTCGCCCGGCGCGGTGCTCGAGCAGGTCGTCTACCTCTCCGCCTCCGCGCTCGCCGGAGTCGCCCGGTTCGCCGTTCTGCGGCTCGTCGTCTTCGCCCGCGAGCGGTCCGCCCGGAGCGTGTCCCTCGCCAGGAACGTCGACACGGACGCGCTCTGCCGCGCCGCCTGACCCGTGAGGCCCTGGGCCCTGGCCCTAGCCGCCCTCGACCTCCCCCTGGCCCGCCCGCCCCAGGCCCGCCGCGTTCGCGGCCGTCGTGCCGTGGGACCAGCCCGCCTCGTCCCACATCGCGCGGACCCGGGTCGTGCGGGTCCGCGGGAACATCTCGTCCGTGTGCGACGTGACGGCCGCCTCGCGGCTGCGCAGCGCCGGAAGCAGCGTGGGCTCCTCCGCCGACACCCGGCGCGCGGTCGCCGCGAGACGAGAGCCGAGCCGGTTCGCGTACGCCAGCAGGAACGACTGCCGGAAGGACTTCGTACGCCTCCGGCCGCCCGCCCGCTGCTCCGCCTCCGCGCGCGTCATCGCCGCCGTCCCCTGGACGAGGAGCGACGTGTACAGCAGCTCCACCGGATCCAGGTCCGCCTCGAAGCCGACCACCGTCGAGAAGCCGTACGGCTCGTTCCACACCGCCCGGCAGTGGTTCGCCGTCGCCACCGCGTCCAGCAGGATCGCCTTCGCCTGCTCGTACGGCGGCTCCACCCCGACCCGTAGCGCCCCCGGCACATCGCCCGAGGGCGTGCGCGACGCCAGCGCCGCCTCGTCCAGACTGTGCCGGGCCATCAGCTCCTGGGCCTTGGCGGTCAGCGCCTCCGCCTCCTCCGGGTACCCCGTCGCCTCGGCCTTCGCCAGCAGCGCGCGGACCCGCGTCAGCATCCGCGGCTCCCCCGCCGCCGGCGCCGGAAGCGCGTCGCCCGGGACCGGGCCCACCGGTTCGAGGGACGGCAGCCGGACCAGGAGGCGGTACAGCTCGAGGGTCGTCGTCGCCGACGAGAAGCGGTCCGCGCCCCGGGCGGGCTTCGTGTCCAGGTCGGCGAGTTGGGCGGCCCAGCGGTGCGGCAGGTGTGCGTAGCCCGCCGTCTCCGCCGCGATCAAGACCCCTGCCAGGCGTACGTGCTCCTCCGCCAGGTCCCGTCTCACCAGGCGTACGAGATCCGCCGGCTGCCAGCCCCGCTCCCATGCCCTGCGTACGAACTCCTCACCCCGGCGCGCCAGTTCCGCGTCCGCCGAGCGGTCGGCCGCGAGCAGCGACGCCGCCGTGTCGAGGAGCGCGTCCTCGTCCGTGTACAGGGCGGTCTCCAGGGCCCTGTCCACCGTCGTCCCCGTGCTCATGACTGCTTCGCGTCCCATTCCTCGCGCGCGCGGCCGATCACCGCGCGGTGGTCGAGCGACCAGTCGATCAGTTGCTTGATCAGGTGCGTCATGCTGTGCCCCGTCTCCGTCAGCGCGTACTCCACCTGTGGCGGGGTCGTCGGGTACACCGTCCGCGTCACCAGTCCGTCCCGCTCCAGACGGCGCAGGGTCAGGGTCAGCATGCGCTGCGAGATGCCGGTGACCAGGCGCTGCAGCTCCTTGAAGCGCCGTGGGCCCGCGGCCAGTTCGACGACCACGTGCACGGTCCACTTGTCGCCGAGGCGGTCCTGCACATCCCGTACCCCGCACTCCTCCGCACAGCTCACCAGGGGGTCGGCGGCTCCCGCCCCACTGGTTACCTCGGTGTGCCCCTCGTACACGAATGTGCCTCCTTACAAGATCCCCGCCTTGCCTCCAGCATGGTCCGACAGGGACGGAACCACGAAACCAGGGGGAATCATGCTGCTCGTCACCGGTGTCTCCGGCGGCCTCGGCTCGCTCGTCGCGGAGCGCCTCGCGGGGCGCGAGGACGTGCTCCTCGGCACCCGGGCCGGGCTGCCCGGCACCCGGCACGTCGACTTCGACGCGCCCGCGAGCCTGCCGGAAGCCTTCGCCGGGGTGGACACCCTGCTGCTGATCTCGGCCGGGTACGGCGAGGACGACGTCGTGATCGCCCGGCACGAGGCCGCGATATCCGCCGCCGAGGCCGCCGGAGTCCGGCACGTCGTCTACACCAGCCTCTCCGGCGACGGCGACCATCTCACGTACTCCCTCGCCCACCGCTGGACCGAGCGGCGGCTCCAGCGGTCGAGCGTGGAGTGGACGGTGCTGCGCAACGGGCTGTACGCCGAGTTCCTCACCTGGATCGCGACGCCCGACGCCGACAACCGCATCACCGCGCCCCTCGGGAACGGCAGGCTCGCCGCCGTGGCGCGGGCGGACCTCGCCGAGATCGCGGTCCGCGTCGCCACCGACCCGGCCGCGCACGCCGGCCGCACCTACGAGCTCGTCGGCGAGCGCCCGCTCGGCGGGGCGGACCTGGCGGAGGCCCTGGGCGCCACGTACGCCCCCGGGACGCTCGCCGAGGCACGCACGGCGATCGCGACCTCCGGGGCCGTGGACTTCCAGGTGCCGATGCTGACGGGCACGTATTCGGCCATCGCCCACGGCTTCCTGGACGGTACGGGGGTCAAGAGCGACCTGCGGGAGCTGCTGGGGCGGGCGCCGCTGGACGCGCTGGAGGTGTTCGTGGCGACGGTGCGGCGGGGGTAGCGCGGACGGTCGTACGGCGCGGACGGTCGTACGGCGGGGACAGGCGTACGGCGGCCGCGGACAGCAGTACGGCGGGGGCAGCCGTACGGCGGGGGTAGGGCCAGGCATACCTCGGAGACGCCCTTCAGCGGTCGTGATCCGAGGGCGCGGAGACGATTCGCTGGGGGCATGACCTCAACGAACCCCATCGACCGTTCCGACCGCTCCGACCGCTCCCCCATCGCCGTTCGGCTGGTGGGTCTTCGCCGCCATCACCGGGACGTGCGGGCCCTGGACGGCGTCGACCTGGACTTCCGCGCCGGGACCTTCACCGCCGTCATGGGGCCCTCCGGCTCCGGCAAGTCCACGCTGCTGCAGTGCGCGGCGGGCCTCGACCGGCCCACGGGCGGCACGGTCGAGGTGGGCGGGGTCGGTCTCGCGGGGCTGAGCGAGCGGCGGTTGACCCTGCTGCGGCGGGACCGGATCGGCTTCGTCTTCCAGTCGTTCAACCTGCTGCCCTCGCTGACGGCCGCCCAGAACGTGGCCCTGCCGCTGCGCCTCGCGGGGCGGCGGGTGTCGCGGGGTGAGGTGCGGGCGGCCCTTGAACGGGTCGGGCTCGGTGGGCGGGAGCGCCACCGGCCCGGGGAGCTGTCCGGTGGGCAGCAGCAACGGGTCGCGATCGCGCGGGCGTTGATCACGCGCCCGGCGGTGCTCTTCGGCGACGAGCCGACCGGCGCCCTCGACTCCACCACCAGCCGCGAGGTCCTGACGATGCTGCGGGAGCTGGTGGACCGGGACGGCCAGACGATCATCATGGTCACGCACGACCCGGTGGCTGCGGCCCGGGCGGACCGGGTGGTGTTCCTCGTCGACGGGACGGTGGCGGGTGAGCTGTACCGGCCCACGGTGGAGGGGGTCGCGGGGCGGATGGCCGGCCTTGAGGCGGGTGCAGGGGCGGCTGGTACGTCGACGGTGGCGGGTGCGCCAGCGGCCGCCACGTCCACGGCGGCCTCCGGCGTGGAGGTCCTGCCGTGCTGACCGTCGTCCTCGCCGGGCTGCGCGCCCGTTGGGCCGCCTTCCTCGGCAGCTTCGTCGCCCTCGCGCTCGGCGTCGGGCTCCTCACGACCATGGGCCTCGGCCTCTCCGCCACCTTCGACCCGCCCGAGCGGGCCCCGCAGCGGTTCGCGGCGGCGCCCGTGGTCGTGAAGGGGCGGGACGCGGTCACGGTCGAGGTACGGCGCGGTCCTGCCACCGCCACCGTCTCGCAGAAGCTCGACCGTCCACAGGCTGTGGATATCGAACTGCTTGGCGAGCTGAAGGCACGCTGGACCGTCACCACCGCCGGTGGCCCCGACGCCGTCGGGGTCCACGGCCCCGCCGCCGAGGTCCGTACGCTCGTCGGCGACCGGGCCAGGGTGCTCACCGGGGACGAGCGGCGGTTCGCCGACCCCGAACCGGAGAGGGACGCCGAGGCGCTCGTCGCCGTCAACGCGCTCCTCGGCACGGCCGGGGGCGTCACGACCTTCGTGTCCGTCTTCGTCGTCGCGTCCACCTTCGCGTTCGCGGTCGCCCTGCGGCGGCGGGAGTTCGGACTGCTGCGGACGGCGGGCGCGACGCCCGGTCAGGTGCGGCGGATGCTGCTCGCGGAGGCCGCCGGGGTCGGTGTGCTCGCCTCGGCCGCCGGGTGCGCGCTGGGCGGGTGGGCGGCGCCCTGGCTGGCACGGGTGCTGGTGGACGGGGGGCTCGCGCCCGAGTGGTTCGCGATCGGCGGGGCCGCGTGGCCCTTCCACGTCGCCTTCTGGACGGGCGTGACCGTCGCCCTCGCGGGGGCCTTCGCCGCGTCGCGGCGGGCGGGGAAGGTCGGTCCTGCGGACGCGCTGCGGGACGCGGACGTCGACCGGGACGTGCTGCCGCTCGGCCGGGCGCTGCTCGGCACGGGCCTGCTGGTGACGGGCGCGGCGCTGCTGGTGTGGACGTGTGTCACCGAGCCGTCGGAGCTGCTGAAGCGCAAGACGTACACGACCGTGCCCATGCTCCTCATCACGGGCGTGGCCCTGCTGGCCCCGGTGCTGGTCGGGCCGGTGGCGCGCGCGGTGCGGCTGCCGGGGGCGACGGGGATGCTCGTACGGGAGAACAGCGCGGCGGCCGTCCGCCGTACCGCCGCCGTCGCCGCGCCCGTCCTCGTGACGGTCGCGCTGGCCGGCTCGCTGCTGGGGGCGTCGGCGACGGTCACGAGCACGAAGGCGGCGGAGGCGCGGGAGCAGACCCGGGCGGAGTGGGTGGTGACGGGCGACGACCTGCGGCCGGTGCCGGGCACGTCGGCGACGGGCGCCACCTCGGTCTTCGTACGGGACGGGGAGGAGGCGCTGGTGAAGTACGGGGCGCGGGCGGTGTCCGACCCGGCGGCCTTCGCGGAACTGTCGCGGCTGCCGGTGGTGGCCGGGGACGTGGCCGACCTGGACGACCGGTCGATCGTCGTGAACGAGGAGTTCGAGCGGCGGACGGTGGGTGACGTGGTGGAGGTGTGGCGCGCGGACGGGAGCGGTCCGGTCCGGCTGCGGGTGGCGGCGGTACTCGCGCTCGGGACCGGTGACAACGGCCCGTACGTGACGCGGGCGAACGCCCCGGGGGCGGTCGTGGACCGGATCGACGCGCGGGGGGTGGGAGCGAGGGCGGGAGCCTCGCCGGAGCCCCGGGCGGAGGCCGCCGGGACCGTACAGGGCGTGGACGCGGAGGCGCCGGCCGCTGCCGCCGGGACCGTACAGGGCGTGGACGCGGAGGCGCCGGCCGCTGCCGGCAGGACCGTACGGAGCGTGGACGCGGAGGCCTTGGCCGCTGCGGGCGGGACCGTGCGGAGCGTGGAGGACTGGGCCGCCGCCGCGCACCCGGCGTCGAGCCCGGAGGCCCGGCTCGGCCTGCTCCTGGTCCTCGGCATCGCCCTCGTCTACACGGTGATCGCGCTCGCCAACACGCTCCTCATGGCGACCTCGGTACGGGGCGCGGAACTGGCCGCGCTCCGTCTGGCCGGCGCCACCCGCGCCCAGATCCTGCGGGTCGTGACGGGCGAGTCGGCGCTCGCGGTGGCGATCGGCACGGCGCTGGGCCTCACGGTGACGGCGGCCTGTCTGGCCGTCCAGGGCGCCGCCCTCGCGGCCCTCTCGGCCCCGGTCTCGCTCACCGTTCCCTGGACCGCCGTCGGCGCGGCGGCGGCCACCTGCGCCCTCGTCGCGGCGACCGCCTCCGCCCTCCCCGCGTGGCGCGCGACGCGCTGAGCGGCGAAGGTAGGTGGACGGGGCGGTGACCAGGGTCGGAGCCGGGTCACCGCCCCGTCCTGGTTCCTGAGGCCAGAGGGCGGACCGGTGGGGGCAGGGTCAGGTCATCGAGGGGGTCAGGGGCAGAGCGCCGCCCGCGTTCACGACCCCGTCGGTCGCTTCGGCGGGATCGCGGCCTCGATGTGGGCGAGATGGGCGGCGAGGATCTCCTCGAACGCGGCACGGCGGTCCGCCCCGAGCGGCCGGACATCGCGCGCGAAGTGGGCGAGGGCGGGGAACCGTTCGGGGTCCGCGCCCAGTGCCGAGACGCGGAACAACTCCAGTCCCTGCTCGTACTCGTCGGCGGTCATGGTGCCGACCCCGCCCTCGGACGCGATCAGCGAGGCGATGAGGACCGTGAGCCGGTGGTAGCGCTCGGGGATCTCCTCGTCGGGCAGCCCGGACGCCCGCAGCGCCTGCAGGAGCTCCTCCATGGCGAGCCGGGAGCCGGTACCTCCTGACGCGTAGCGGCCCCAGACCGCGGCGACCTGCGGCTGCCGGCCGAACGCCTCCCGTACGCGCAGGGCCAGGGCGGTGATGCGCTGCTTCCAGTCGCCCTCGGGGCGGTAGCCCTCCATGGCGGAGACGAGGATCCGGTCGGCGAGCGCCCGCAGCAACTCGGTCTTGCTGCGGAAATGCCGGTAGAGGCTGGAGGAGTCGGTCCCGAGGGCCGCGCCGAGCTTGCGCACACTGAACGACTCGGCGTCGCCCGTGCGCAGCAGCTCCGCCGCCGCGTCCAGGATCTCCTCGGTCGACCATCGCCTTCGACCTGCCATCTCACCCCTCTCGCCAACAGCCAGCCTAACCTATGCACTTGGCGTTGCACGCACCGCGTGCATAATGTGTGCGTGAACCTGAAGCGCGGCCTGCACCGAGCGGGCCGACGTACCGCTCGTGCCCTGTCACCCCGGTCCGGCGACCTCTGCGGAGCTCGACCCCGGGGCCTATGAAAGGACGCAAGTCGTGAGGAACGCACTGAACCCCGATGAGCTGAACGCGGCCATCGAGAACGTCCACCGCGCCGGGATGCCGGGCCTGTTCGCCGAAGTACGCGACGGCGAGCAGGTCTGGCGGGGCGCCGCCGGGGTCGCCGACGTCGAGACCGGGCGCCCCGTCACGGCCGACATGCGGCATCGCGTCGGCAGCGTCACCAAGACCTTCACCAGCGTCGCGGTGCTGCGGGAGGTCGAGAGCGGCCGGATCGCACTCGACGCGCCGATCGGCCGGTACCTCCCCCGGCTGGTTCCGGGGGCACGCGGCGAGGCGATCACGGTCCGGATGCTGATCAACCACACCAGCGGCCTCGCCGAGTACTTCCCCTACGCCTATCCGTCCCTCAAGGCCTACCCCGACCTCGCGAACACCGGGCCCCAGAGCCTGGACGACAACCGGCTCACGCGCTTCCACCCCACCGAACTCATCGCGATGGGCGTCGCCGCACCACCCGCCGGCGCCCCGGGCGCCACTCCGGGGCTGTACTCCAACACCAACTACCTGCTCCTGGGCGAACTCCTGGAGCGGGTGACGGGCACGACGGCCGAGCGGTACATCACCCGCAACGTCATCGAGCGCGCCGGACTCCGCGACACCGAACTCCCCACCGGGCCCGACATCGACGGGCCGCACTCGCGGATCTACGAGGCGTGGTTCGGCATGATCGACCCGCCGCGCGACTACAGCGTGTTCGACATGTCATGGGCAGGGTTGGCGGGCTCACTGATATCGACCGTCGCCGACCTCAACCGTTTCTACGGTCTGCTGCTGGCCGGCGAGATCGTCAGCCCTTCGTCACTGGCGCAGATGCGACGCACCGTCCCGGTCGTCACCCAGGACGGAAAGACGAACGACTACGGCCTGGGCCTGTACCCGATGGAAGCCCCTGGCCAGGCCACCTTCTGGGGCCACGGCGGCACGGTCTGGGGTGCCGGAACGCTGGCCATGACCCGTGCCGACGGAAGGCGGCGGATGGCCGTCGCGGTGAACCTGCAGAGGCCCAACCGGCTCGACTCCTCGGGCCGACCGGAGCCCCATGCGATCGACCACGCGCTCGACGCCCTCTACCGCGTCGCGATGTACGGCTGACCGACACCCACCGAGGACGGCCCGGCGCACGGGGCGGGTTCCCTGAAGTCGGTCGGGGAACCCTGCCCGCCAAGGGCCCGTACGCGCTCAGGGCAGGAGGATCAACTTGCCCTGTGCGCGGGACGATTCGCTCAGCTCCTGGGCGCGTGCCGCATCCTTCAGGGGGAAGGTCTGCGCCACGCGGAGCGTCAGGGCGCCCGTCGTCGCCAGTTTCGCGTGGGTGGTGAGGTCCTCGCGGACCTTCTCCCGGTCGCCGATGACGCCCGAGAAGACGATGCCGTGGGCCTCCGCGTCCGGCGCCGCGATCGTGACGATGCGGGTCTTCTCGCCCGCCATCAACTCGATCGAGACCGGAAGCGTGTCGTGGCCCGCCGCGTCGAAGACCGCGTCGACGCCGTCGGGGGCCGCCGCGCGGACGCGGGCCGCGAGGCCCTCGCCGTACGTCACCGGGATCGCGCCCAGGGACTTCAGGTACGCGTGGTTCCGCTCCGACGCCGTGCCGATCACCGTCACGCCCGCCGCGACCGCCAGTTGGACCGCCGCCGAGCCGACCGCGCCCGCCGCACCGTGCAGCAGCAGCGTCTCGCCCGCCCGCACGCCGAGGAGGTCCAGCACCCGTTCCGCCGTCTCGCCCGCCACGGGGAGGCTCGCCGCCTGCTCCCAGGAGAGTTCCGCCGGCTTCGGGACCCACAGGTCCGACAGCGCGTACTGGGCGTAGGCGCCCGTCGTCGTCCACCCCAGGATCTCATCGCCGACCCGCACCCCCGTGACCCCGGGCCCCAGCGCGTCCACCGTGCCCGCGAACTCCAGGCCCGGCACCGCGGGGAACGTCGTCGGGTAGAACGCCTCCACCCAGCCGTAACGGCGCTTGTGGTCCACCGGGTTGACGCCCACCGCCGCCACCCTCACGCGGATCTCGCCCTCCCCCGGCTCGGGCACCGCGAGCCCCGACACATGGCGCAGGACCTCCGGGCCGCCGAACTCCTCGTACACGATCGCTTCCATCTCGGCCTCCGTGGACCCTCGTTGACTGCCGTTCGTCGTCGAGGTCCAGCTTGTCGCGCCGTGCACCGTTCTCCGCCCGTCGTTCGGACAGGCCTACCTGGCCGAAAGGGCAGGCCTAAGCTCCCCCCATGGACGCGCTCACGCTGACCACCGCGTACGAGATCATCCGGCAGCCCCTCGGCCGGATCCTGCCCCGGCTCTCCGCCGCGCTCGGGCCGCTGATCCCGCACGACGCCGCCGCCGAACTCGCGACCCACTGCGCCCATTCCCCGTACAAGAGCGTCGGCGAGCCCGGACCCGGGCTGCCGACCGCCGCCGAACTCACCCCACTGCTCGCCTCCGGCATCCCCGGTCGGCCCTGGCAGGGCCGCGTCGTCACCGGTGGCGTCGAGCGCGCGGTCGTCGCCGTCACCAGCGACGCGACCGCGCGCCGGTCCGTCCTCGTGCTCGTCCGCGCGGAGGACGAGCACGAGGACGCGGACGTGAGCGGTGACGTCCTCGGTGTCGTGCAGGCGCTCTGGGATCTGGTGACCAGTCACTTCGACCGGTTCGCCGTCGAGGCGATGCCCGGCGCCCTGGCCCGGTCGCGGACCGCCGCCGACACCCGCGCCCGGGTCATCGCCGAGCTGACGACCGCGCACTCCTCGGCGCTCTCCGGGATCCTCGCCGTGCTCCGCAGCCGCGCCCTCGACGACGCCTCCGCCCGGACCACCGCCATCGACCTCGCGGGCAACGCGCTGATCCAGATGCGGGCCGAGGCGACACGGGACCGGTCCGTCGCCGAGGAACCCGCCCACGAGGCCTTCGAACGACTGGCGGACGGGCTGCGCACGATGCTCCGGCACAGCCCCGTACAGCTCGAACTCGGGCCCCCCGACACTCCCCGCACCCTGCCGGCCGACGTCGCCCACGGTGCGCGGGCCATCGTGCACGCGCTGCTGCTCGTCGTCCTCGAACAGGAGGCGGTCGGCCGGGTCCACGTCGGCTGGCAGGTCACCGAGCACGAGCTGCGGGCCACGCTGCGCGACGACGGCCCCGGCGCCCTGGACGCCTGCCCCGCGGGCGCGGGGAGCGTCACCGACCGCCTCGACGTGCTCGGCGGGAGCCTCGCGTTCGACGCCGTCCCCGGCTGGGGCACGACCTTCACGGCGACCCTCCCGCTCGCCACCCCCGAAGCGCCCGCCGCCGCCGTCGACCCGCTCACCGGCCTCGGCGAACGCGAGCTGGAGGTTCTGACCCACCTCGCCCTCGGCCACCGCAACCGGCAGATCGCGGCCGAGCTGCACATCAGCGAGTCGACCGTGAAGTTCCACGTCGCCAACATCCTCACCAAGCTCGGGGTCGGTTCGCGGGGCGAGGCCGCCGCGATGTTCCACAGAGCGGCGTAGTCGGCCAGAGACGAGCGGCCCTGTCCGACCGGCGCTGCCGGAGCGGCGCTGTCAGTGGTGGGTGCCAGACTCGCACCCGTGAGCGAGAGGTGGGCGCTGGCCGCCGAGGCGGAGGGGGACGGAGCACGGCTCGTCCCCCTCGGCCCCGACGCGCTGCCCACCGGCCCCGTCCTGCACGAGCCCGACCTCGTCGAGGCCGTCCGTTCCCGGCCCGGCGTCACCCGCTGGGTGTGGCGGTCCACCGCCGAGATCCACCCGCGGCTGCTCGCCGCCGGGGTGCGCGTCGAGCGGTGTTACGACATCGAGGTCGCCGAGGGGCTCCTGCTGGGGCACGAGGGGCGGCTCGGGGAGCCCCGGTCCGCGGCCGCCGCCCTCGCCCGCCTGCGGAACGCTCCCGTACCGCCCGATCCGCCGCAGCGGGCCGCCGAGCCCGGCTCGCAGGACTCCCTCTTCGAGGCCCGGCCGACCGCCGCGGCCGTCTCCTTCGAGGACCTCCTCGCCGTCTACGCCGAGCAGCAGGCCCGGCACGACCGGACCGCCCACCCGGGGCGGATGCGGCTGCTCACCGCCGCCGAGTCCGCGGGCATGCTCGTCGCCGCCGAGATGCACCGGGCCGGCCTGCCGTGGCGCGCCGACGTGCACCGGGACCTGCTGCAGGAGCTGCTGGGCGAGCGGTACGCGGGCGGGGGCGAGCCCCGGCGCCTCGCGGAGCTGGCCGACGAGGTCTCCGCCGCCTTCGGCCACCGCGTCCGCCCCGACCTGCCCGCCGACGTCGTCAAGGCCTTCGCCCGGGCCGGGATCCGGGTGCGGTCCACCCGCCGCTGGGAGCTGGAGGAGCTCGACCACCCGGCGGTGGCGCCCCTCATCGCGTACAAGAAGCTGTACCGGATCTGGACCGCCCACGGCTGGTCCTGGCTCCAGGACTGGGTGCGGGACGGGCGCTTCCGGCCCGAGTACACGCCCGGGGGCACCGTCACCGGCCGCTGGACCACCAACGGCGGCGGCGCCCTGCAGATCCCCAAGGTCGTCCGGCGGGCCGTCGTCGCCGACGAGGGCTGGCGGCTCGTCGTCGCCGACGCCGACCAGATGGAGCCCCGGGTCCTCGCCGCGATCTCCCGCGACCCCGGTCTCATGGAGGTCGCCGGACACCCCGACGACCTCTACACCCGCCTGTCGGACCGCGGCTTCTCCGGCGACCGCGAGCACGCCAAGCTCGCCCTGCTCGGCGCGATCTACGGACAGACCAGCGGCGACGGCCTGAAGAACCTGGCGGCGCTCCGCCGCCGCTTCCCGCGCGCCGTGGCCTACGTCGACGACGCGGCGAAGGCCGGCGAGGACGGGCTGCTCGTCCGGACCTGGCTCGGCCGGACCAGCCCGCGCGCGGTCGGCACCGCCGAGGACGACGAGGCCGGCATCCCGCAGGAGGGCGGCGACCAGGACGTCGGACCGGCGGCCGGGGAGGGCGAGTACACGCCCGGCTACGCCTCCGGCAACTCCCGGGCGCGTGGCCGGTTCACGCGCAACTTCGTCGTCCAGGGCAGCGCGGCGGAGTGGGCGCTGCTGATGCTCGCCGCGCTGCGCCGCGCCACCGCGGGGATGCGGGCCGAGCTGGTCTTCTTCCAGCACGACGAGGTGATCGTGCACTGCCCGGCCGAGGAGGCCGAGGCGGTGACGGACGCGATCCGCGCGGCCGGGGACGAGGCGGGCCGTATCGCCTTCGGCCACACACCGGTCCGTTTCCCGTTCACGACGGCGACGGTGGAGCGGTACGCGGACGCGAAGTGACGGGCGGCGCGGGCGGGGCCGTCGTCTACGGCCCCGCCCGCGCCCGTCCGGCACCGCCCCTCGAACTACCGCGTCTCGAACTTCGACCACTTCGGGCTCAGCGCCAGGTCCCTCAGCTGGGCCTTCGTGAGCGCGGGCTTCGCGCGCGTCGCCGCCTCGTGCTGCGCGCCCGTGTTGAACGCGGAGATCACGACCCGGAAGCCCGACGACGTCAGGGACTCGGCCGTCCAGGCCGTCACCCCCGCGCCGCCCTTCTCGCCGGGCTGCTCGGCGACCAGGACGAGCTGTCCGTCCGACAGCTGCGTAGCGCCGCCGGCCCTGAGGTGCGGGGCGAGGTCCCCCATGCGGTTCTGCACATTGATCTGGACGAGGCTCTTGCCCTTGCCGTCGTTCACGACGACGTACGCGAACTCCTCGTCCTGCCCGCCGCTCGACACGACCGTGAGGCCCTTGGGCAGCAGGGAGCGCAGGGTCGCCCCGACGTCGGCGCCGTTCGCTCCGTCCGGGGTCTGCGGCGGGGTGTCGCCGCTCTGGCTGGGCGGCGCGTTCCGGGTCGGCAGCTTCTCCAGGAGCGGCCGCCAGCCCGGCGCCGTGACCAGCGTCTCCAGCTGTGCGGGGCTGAAGGGCGGGTCCGTGCGGGTGACGGCGGAGTCCTTGGCGCCGGCCGCGTTGGACTCGCTGGCGTCGACCAGGAAGCCGTCCTTCGTGAGCAGCACCGCGCGCCAGGTCTTGGTGTCCGTGCGCCGGTCCGGGAACTCGTACCCCTGGAGGACCATCAGCCGGTCGCCGTTCGGCAGATCGTCGGTCATGCACGCGTCGTGCGGCACGTACGCCTTGTCCGGGCAGGTCACCTGGCCCTCGGCCGACTCCTCGGTCTGTCCCGCCACGTAGAGGCCCACGGTGACGCCCGCGGGGCCCTTGCCGTCCTCGTAGACGGCCGAGACGGACCTGGCGTCGCTGTGGTCGAAGGACCAGTTGCCGGGCGGGGTGTTCGCCTTGAGGACGGCCCCCAGGGCCCCCGCGGGGGCCGTGCCCCGCGGCGCGGCGACCGAGGCGCCCTCCGTCTCCGTGCCCGAACCCATCAGGTCACCGGCGTACACCCCGCCGACGCCGACCAGCGCGAACGCCAGCACGCCGCCGGTCACGGCGGCCGTGCGGCGGCGCTTCACCAGGCGCCGGCCGCGCGTCAGGCCCCCGGTCACGAGCCCGCGGCCGTCCTCGGTGGCGAAACCGTCACCGGTACGGCGGATCGCCGCACCGAGCTCGTCCTCGAAACCGTCGTGTCCCTCGTTCAGAGGCATGCCGAATCACCGTCTCCGGTCCATGAGTGAAAGCACTGAAAAGAGCTGAAAGGAAGGGGAAATCTGAAGAAGTCGCTGGTCAGCGGGGTCAGCGGGGCGCGAACTCGACGATGCTGCCGCCGAGTCGCTGCCGGAGCTTGGCGAGCGCCCGGGAGGTGCGGGTACGGACCGCCGCCGAGCTGACGTGGAGCGCGTCGGCCGTCTCCTCGACGCTGCGGTCCTCCCAGTACCGCAGGACCACCACCGCCCGGTCCTTGGGCGCGAGCGCCGCCAGCGCGTCGAGCAGGGCGATCCGCAGCGTCGGATCGTCGCCGTCCTCCGGGGCCCGGTCGGGCAGCTCGCCCAGGGGACGCTCGGTCGCGGAGCGTCGCCGCCGGTGGCTGAGGAACGTGCGGACCAGGACGGTCTGCGCGTACCCGGCCGGGTTGCCGACCCTGTGGACGCGACCCCACATCGCGTACATCCGGCCCAGCGTCTCCTGTACCAGGTCCTCGGCGAGATGGGTGTCTCCGCTGGTCAGCAGGCATGCCGACCGGTACAGATGGCCCGACCTGGCAGCCGCGAACTCCAGGAACTCGTCCGCACGGGACTGCCTCATGTCCCTCCCCTCCGTCGCGCCGACCGTCCTACACCTCATTGACGCGACGGGGCCGGGGAAATGTTTCACGCGCTTTCGAGCCGGGAGATCACCAGGTCCGTAAAATTACGTATTGCTCAGATTGGTCCGAGATGGGTATCTCTGGAACATGAACGGTTTTCTCGTGGATTCCGCAGGGGTCACGACGGCGGCCGGTGTCTGGCAGTCCGGGCTGGCCCAGGTTCTCGGCGGCCTGGTCGTGGTCGCCGTACTGATCGGCGCGTTCTGGTTCGGGATGAGGGTCCGGGACAAGGAGTCCCCCACCCCCAAGGCCGAGGAGCATCCGCACCGGCCCGAGGGCGGTCTGCCCGGCGAGATGTCCGAGTACCGGCGGCCGGCGGAGATGCCCCACACCGACGGCGAGCACCGCCTCATGCCCTACGAGCTGAAGAACGGCGGCACCTCGGGCACGGAGACCTCGCCCGACCCGCCGAGCGAGGAGAAGCGCAAGTGGGGCGGGATCTCCAGCGGCGGCTTCGGCAGCGGCGGTACGGGGCACGGCGACTGATCGTGCCGTTGCCGTGCCAGGCCATGGACCAGGCGGCCCTGGACCTGTCCCGGGACCCGTCCCTGGCCCTGGACCTGTCCCGGGACCCGTCCCTGGCCCTGGACCTGTCCCGGGGCTCGTCCCTGGCCCCGGACCCGTCCCTGGCCGTGGCCCTGGCCTGCGACGGAGGTGGAGCGGAGAGGTGGTCGATCACGCCGTGAGGCAGGACGATCCCGGGCGGATGCGGGCGATCGCGTACGCGTTGCTCGGCTCGGCCGCCGAGGCCGATGTCGCGGTCGGACGGGTGCTTGATTCCGCGCCCGTCCGGGCCGAGGCATCGGGGTCGGCGGGCGGCGCGACGGACGGTTCGACGGACAGCTCGGCGGGGCCGGGCGTCGGTGACCCCGATGCCCGCGTCGCGCGTGTCTGCCTCGAACGGCTCCGGGCGCGCGAGTCCCTGCGCCAGGACCCCTGGGATCCCTGGGCAACGGGCGCCTGGGCGGCCACGGACGAGCCCCGCGAGCCGGGGCGGGGCGGCGGGTCCGCCGACCCCGTCGACCCGGCCCTGCTCGCCGCCCTCGACGCGCTGACGCCCGCCGAGCGGGTGGTGTTCGTGCTGCACGACATGTTCGCGGTGCCGATCGAGCGGGTGGCGCCCGTCGTGGACCGCACCCCGGCGGCCACCCGGCAGCTCCTGAGCCGGGCTGCCGTCCGCGTACGGGGTGCGGAGGAGATGCCCGCGCCGGACCTCACGCGCCAGCGGGAGGTCGTGGCCGCGCTGCACGCCGCCGCGCGCGGCGGGGACGCCGACGGCCTGCGCGCGCTCCTCGACCCGGACGTCCTGCTGCGCGCCGACGCGGCGGCGGTACGTGCCGGGGCGACCACCGCCCACGGGGCTCGGGCGGTCGCCGATCTCCTCGCCGAGCGGGCCGGGACGGCGTATCCCGCACTCGTGGACGGCGCGGCGGGACTGGTCGGGCAGGTGGAGGCAGGGGTTGCCGTGGTGATGGCCTTCACCGTGATCGACGGGCGGGTCACTGCGGTCGACGTCCTGATGGACCCCGGCCATCTGGACCGGCTGCGCGTGGAGGTCCTGGACGGCGGCTGAGGCCCCCGGGTGCCCGCGCCCCGCTTCTCCTTCCCCTTCCGCGCCCGCGACGGGCCCGCGACGCGCCCGCGACGGGCCGATGAGTTCCGCCGGCCCGGACGGTCCACCCCTTCGACAGCCTCAGGAGGAGACCCGTGCACCAGGACCAACTGCTCAGAGTCATGAACTTCTGCGTCTCGCGCGACGGATTCGGCGCGGGCGAGAACCAGACCCTCGAACGGCCCTTCGGCCACGCCGACCCCGGGACCATGTTCGCCTGGGCCGGTGCCACGGCGAGCTGGCCGAACCGCACCGAGCCCGGGGGCACCCGGGGCATCGACGACTACTTCACCCGGGACTTCGCGAACAACATCGGCGCGGAGATCATGGGCCGGAACAAGTTCGGGCCGCAGCGCGGGCCGTGGCAGGACCTGGAGTGGCAGGGCTGGTGGGGTGACGAACCGCCGTTCCACACCCCGGTGTTCGTGATGACGCACCATGTGCGGCCGTCCTTCACGCTCTCCGACACCACGTTCCACTTCGTCGACGCCGACCCCGCCACGGTCCTCGCGCAGGCGCGGGAGGCGGCCGACGGCAAGGACGTCCGGCTCGGCGGCGGGGCCGCCACGGTACGGGAGTTCCTCGACGCCGACCTCGTGGACACCCTCCATGTCGCGGTCGCCGACGGCGTGGAACTCGGCGCGGGATCACGGCTCTGGAAGTCCCCGGACGAGCTGCTCGACCGCTTCCACCTGGAGATCGTGCCCAGCCCCAGCGGTGTCACCCACCATCTGTTCTGGCGGAAGTGACCCTCAGCCGAGCCGGCTCCCCGCGCGGCCCGCTATGTGCGCGGGCGGCTCGACGCCGGCCGGCAGGAGCGGGTCGGGGACCGGGGTGCCGAAGGTCGTGACGACCGGGAGGACCCCGGCCCACAGGCCCAGTTCGGCGTCCGGCCCCTCGCCGTCGTCCGGCGGGCCCGAGGCGATCTTGACCGATGCCTCGGTGAGGTCGAGGGCCAGCAGCGAGGTCGCCGCCAGCTCCTTCCGGCTGGGCTGCCGCGCGTACTCCCACTGGCCGGGCGTGCTCTGCTCGGTGAGCGCCCGCAGCCCGCGGAGCTTCTCCTCCGGGTCGGTCACCACACGCGGAACGCCGTAGATCATCGCGCACCGGTAGTTGACCCCGTGCTCGAAGACGGACCGGGCGAGGACCAGGCCGTCGACGTGCGTCACGGTGACGCAGACCGTCGCGTCGGGCGCCTGGACCAGGCTGCGGCTGGCGACGGAGCCGTGCACGTACAGGCGGTCGCCCTCGGTGCCGTACACGGTGGGCACCACCATCGGGGTGCCGTCGACGGTGACGCCGAGGTGGCAGAGGAACCCGGCGGCGAGCACCGCCTCCAGATCGGCGCGCCGGTGGCTGCCCTTGTGGCGCATCCGGCGGAGGCGGGTGCGCTCGGTGGGACCGAAATCGTCCGGCGCGGCGGGTGTCCCTGCGGGGGCGGTGCTCATGGAGTCCTCTTCGTCGGGGAGCGTGTGTGCCGGTGCGAGCGGGCACTTCGGTGCGTCCGCTCGTTCCGGTGCGAGCGTGCACTCGGTGCGTGCGCGTGCTCCGGTGCGAGCGCGTGCTCCGGGTTTTCTACGTCCTCCGGGCGTGCGCCGCCACCGCCGCCCGCCTGTCGGAACGGCTACCGAGCGACCACCGGGCGGGCTACCGGCTCTCCCCTCCCGCGAGCAGTTTCTCCTCCGCCTCCTCGCTCAGCCCCTCGGCCGTCCTCAACTCATCGCCGGGAACGCCCTGTTGCCAGGCCCACGTGTCCGCGACGGTCTCCTCGGCCGGGCGGCAGCGCAGGCCCGTGGCCAGGGCGCGGGTGACGTCGCCCGCGTGGATCGCGGCGTGGAAGTCCGTGCCGGGCGGCGCCCACATCGGCAGGTCGGTCCAGGGCGAGACGCCGGCCGCCTCGATCGCCTCCGGGGTGGTCCAGCGCAGCCGGGCCGTGGAGCCGGTGACGCGGACGCACAGGTCGAGGAGTTCGCCGATCGTGGTGTGCCCCGGTGCGGAGACCAGGTTGTACGGCCCGTGGAGGCCCTGTGCGAGGGCGGTCAGGAGCCAGTCGGCGAGGTCGCGCGCGTCGACGTACTGGAGCGGGGTGTCGCGCGGTCCCGGTGCCGGGACCGTGCCGCCCCGGCTGATCCGGGCCAGCCACCACGGCAGCCGGCCGGCGTTCTCGCGCGGGCCGAGGATCAGGCCGGGGCGGACCAGCAGCGCGCGTTCGGCGCCGAACGCCCGGACGACCGCCAGCTCCGCGCCCCGCTTGTCGGCGGCGAAGTCCGTGTGGTCCGCGTCCGGGTCGCCCTCGGCGAGCGGCCCGAACTCGTCGAGGCCCGCGGGAGCGGGCCAGGCGTACACGGACCGGCTGGAGACGAAGGCGTGGCGCCCGACGCGGCCGGCCAGCAGCCGGGCCGCGTCCCGGACGACCGTCGGGGCACCCGACCAGGTGTCGACGACCGCGTCCCATTCCCCCACGGCGAGCGCGCCGAGGCCGTCCGGTGCGGTGCGGTCGCCCCGCAGGGCCCGCACTCCGGGGGGCGCCGGGTGCTCGCCCCGGTGGAACACGGTCACGTCCCAGCCCCGGTCGCGCGCGGCCTCGGCGACCGCGCGGCCGACGAAGTCCGTTCCCCCGAGCAGCAGCAGCCTCATCGTCGTTCCTCTTCTCCGTTCGAGGTGGGACGGCCGGCCGCCGGGAGAAGCTTCCCGGAGGCCGGCCGTCCCGTTCGTGCACGCGGCGGCAGAACCCGCGTCAGCCGGTGGTGCGCGCGCGGTACGCGGCGAAGCGCTCGGCGATCTCCCGGGCCCGGTCCTCGGCCTCCGACAGCTTCATCTCGGGGCAGTCGTAGCCGAGTTCCTCCGCGAGGATCGCCATCGCGGAGGGCTCGAAGACGACCGTGCCGTCCGGGCGGATCTCGCTGATGCCGTCCTGCACCGAACCGGAGACGTTGATGGCGTGCGCCTCCTCAGGGGTCATGCCGTCCGGCAGCACCGCCCGGAACTTGCCGCCCTCGATGGCCACCGGGTAGCCGCCGAGCGCCCCGTCGACACCGGGCGCGTGGACCAGCGCGTCGCGCTCGTCGGCCAGCGGCTCCAGGACGCTGAGCGCGGAGGACGCGGTCATGGTCTGTCCCGGCAGGCCGCCGGTGCGGCGGTACTCGGCGGGCAGGCGGTTCAGGAGCGCCGCCACGTCGAGTTCGGCGGTGACGTCCCGGCCGTCCACCCGGATGCCGAGGCCCATGGCGGCCGGTCCGCTGTTGCCCGTACGGGACAGGCGGTGCGAGACGTAGTGGTGGGCGACCAGGCGCACCTCGACGTCGGCGGTGGAGCGGCCCAGCTCGTCGGCGGCGACCGAGGTGATGCCGGGCACGTTGTTGGCGACGTTGCCGATGCCGATGTCCGGGGAGAGGCCGATCGCGGCGAGCGCGGGGTGCACGGCGTCGGGGAAGGCGGCGTTGACGACGAGGGCCCGGCTGCCGGCCAGCCGGACGGCCTCCATCGCCTTCATCACCGGCACCAGGTGCATGGGCAGCCAGGGGCCGAAGTTGGCGCGGTAGACCCGCTGGAAGGCGGCCTGCTCCAGGGTGGAGATGACCCACCAGGCCTGGTAGCTGACGGCCAGGAAGATGATGTCCGGGTCGAAGGCGGCTATCCGCTCGGCCGTGCGCGCCACGTCCGTGACGTCGGTCCGCGCGTGGCTGACCGTGGTCGCGTAGCCGCGCTGGACGCTGCAGAAGCGGGTCAGGTTGGTGGCGCGGAGCGTGGTCTCCTCGTCGCGGCCGACCAGCTGGAGGTGGCGGTCGTGCGGGCTGTGCGCCAGCTCGTGGAAGACGCGGCGGCCGATGTCGCCGGAGCCGAGGACCATGATCTTGCGGGCGTTGCTCATGCGGTGCCTCCGAGGTGTGCGGCGACGGCGAGGGACGGCGGCGCGACGGGCGCCATGAGGGGGGATTCGAGGACGAGTCGGGGCAGCAGCCGCATCGAGGGGAAGGCGACGGCGCCTTCCCGGTGCGGCCCGTCGGCCGGGTCGGCGGTGTACTGCAGGACCCGCATCCCGGCGCCCAGGCCGGCGTCCACGCCGACCGGGCTGTCCTCGATCACGACGCACTCGTCGGGCGTGACGCCGCAGCTCTCGGCCGCCCAGAGGAACAGCTTCGGGTCGGGCTTCCAGGCGTCGATGTCGTACGCGGAGAACAGCCGGCCCTCGAAGTGGCGCAGGATGCCCGCCTTGCGCAGCCGGCTCTCCATGATGGCGAGCGGGCTGTTGGAGGCCACGCACATCCGGTCGCCGAGAGCGGCGGCGAGCTGCTCCAGGGCGTACGCGACACCGTCGATGGGCTCGATCCGGTCGCCGATCAGCTCCTCGCACCTGGCGCGGGCGATCGGCATGGCGTCCCTCGGCGGCGCGGTCCCCGTGAGGTCCGCCATCAGGTCGAGGCACTCCTGCATCTTCTTGCCGGAGAACAGCTCGTCGCGCCGCTCCTTGTCCAGGCGCAGGCCCATCAGTTCGCCGACGTACGCCAGGCCGCCGTTCTCGGCGTCCTGGGTGTCGACGAGGACACCGTCCAGGTCGAAGACGGCGAACGGGCTCCGAGTCGAACCGCTGAACTCACTCATAGTCGATCCAGTCCACGCTCTCGATGGCGGCGACGGTCGCGGCCAGTTCCTCATGGGTGGCGGCGGAGCCGATGACGGCCGCCGTGTTGCCGCGCGCGCCGATCCGCCAGTCCACGTCGGCGCCCGGCTCGGCGAGCACGACCACCCGGTCGACGTTCACGAGCCGGCGCAGCGCGGAGACCTTGCGGATGGCGCGCACCCGGCGCGCTCCGAACGGCGGCACGGTCAGGTAGTGGAAGGCGATCGGCCCGCCCCGCTTGACCTCGGGCGTCTCGTACGGGAGGCCGAGGGCCGCCGCGACGGCGACGTGCGCGGGGTCGGAGGTGCCCGAGCGGACCGCGAGGTCGTCGACCCAGGCGCCGAGCCGGCCGTTGACCTCGATGACCCGGGGGCCGTCCACGGTCAGTTTGATCTCGACGTCGGCGACGCCGTGGATGTTCAGGGCGCGCACCGCCGCGCACGCCAGGTCGCGGACGGCGCGCTCCTCGTCCTCGGGGACCACGGAGAAGCCGCCGTAGCCGCCGCGCTCGCGGAACGGCTCCGCGAGGGCGAACTTGCTGGTGACGAAGACGGGCCGGACGTCGTCGCCGTCGGCGACGCAGTCCACGGCGATGTAGTCGCCCCAGGGCGCCGGGGTGGGCCGCCCGACGAGCAGCTCCTCCAGCATCACGGCCGTCTCGGCGGGGGCGCCGTCCGACCCGGTGAAGACCGAGTCGAGGACGGCCCGGCACTCCTCGGGGGTGGTGACGGCCACGGTGTTGCGGCTGGAGGCGCCGATCACCGGCTTGACGATCGCGGGGAGCCCGACGTGGGCGATGGCCTCGTCGGCCTGCTCGGGCCCGGTCAGGGTGCGGAAGCGGACGCTGTCCACGCCCGTCTCGGCGAACCGCTGCCGCTGGAGGTCCTTGTGGGTGATCGCCTCGACGTCGGCCGGGCGGTGGTAGCGCAGCCCGAGGGCCTCGGCGAACCGGACCGTGGCCGCGATCTGGAACTCGCTGAAGGTGAGGATGCCCGCCGGTTCGAGGACCCGCAGGGTGTCGACCGTCTGCGCCTCGGTACGGCCCGCCGTGTTCACGACGGTGCCGACCATCTCCAGGGTGGGGATCATCTCCTGCGCGTGCGCGGTGTCTGCCGTGACGAACACCAGGGCGCAGCCCACCCCTTGGGCGGCTTCCGCGAGTCGGGTGGGGGCGAGGCTCCCCGCGTCGTAGACGACGAGGAGGACGGGCTGCTCGGCGAGGAGCCCGCCAGGGGTGTCGGTAGCGGTACCGGTCATGGGTCAGCCTCCGTCCGGGAAGGCGCCGGCGCGGCGCGCGGCGGTCAGCGCCCGCGCCAGCGACTCGACGGTGGAATGGGTGAAGAGGGCGCGTACGGGGATCTCCAGGCCGAACTCCGCCTGGAGGGCGTGCGCCACCCGGGTCGCGGTCAGCGAGTCGCCGCCCAGGTCGAAGAAGTCGTCGTGCGCGCCGACCTCGTCGGCCCACAGCGCCTCGCCGAACGTCCGGGCCACCGCCCGCTCGGCGGGGGTGCGCGGCGCGACGAACTCGGCTTCGAGACCTGTGCGTTCACCGTCGGGCGCGGGCAGCGCCGTCCGGTCGGTCTTGCCGCTGGTGGTGAGCGGCAGCCGGTCGAGGAAGACGTAGGTGCCGGGCACCATGTAGCCGGGCAGGGTGCGCGCGCACCAGTCGCGCAGCGCCCCGATGCCGGGGGTCGCGCCGGGCGCGGGGACGACGTAGGCGACGAGCGCCTTCTCGCCCGGGGACGCCGGGGCGTCCTCGCGGACGGTGACGACGCAGGTGTCGACCTCGTCGTGGGCGAGCAACGCGGCCTCGATCTCGCCGAGTTCGATGCGGAAGCCGCGGACCTTGACCTGGTGGTCGAGGCGGCCGAGGAACTCCAGTTCGCCTCCGGGCAGCCAGCGCACCAGATCGCCGGTGCGGTACGCCCGCCCCTCGGCGAAGGGGTTCGCGATGAACCGCTCGGCGGTCAGGTCCTCGCGCCCCAGGTAGCCGCGGGCCACGCCCGCGCCGCCGACGAGGAGTTCGCCGGGCACGCCGACGGGGACCGGCCGGTCGGCGTCGTCGACGACGTACAGCGCGGTGCCCGCGGTCGGGCGGCCGATCGGGATCACGCCGTCGGTGCCGGTGATCTCGGCGACGGAGGCGTAGACGGTGGTCTCCGTCGGTCCGTAGCCGTTGAGGACCCGGGTGGCGACGCGCAGCATCCGCGCGGCCAGCTCCGTGGGCAGCGCCTCGCCCGCCGCGAAGATCTCCAGGGCGCGCGGCCGGTCGCCGAGGGCGTCCAGGAGCGGCCGCAGGGCGGAGGGCGTGGCCTGGACGAGGGTGACGGCGTGCCGGTCGATCAGCTCCACGAGGGCGTTCGGGGTGTGGATCTGGTCCTGGTCGGCGCCGATGATCCGGCCGCCGGTGATCAGCGGCAGGAAGACCTCCACTCCGGCGATGTCGAAGGTCGCCGAGGTGGTGAAGAGGACCCGGTCGGGGGCGGGCGCGGGGAAGGTCGCGACCATCCCCTGGAGCAGGGTGAGGAAGCCGCCCCGGGTGACGGCGACGCCCTTGGGGGTGCCGGTGGAGCCGGAGGTGTAGAGGACGTACGCGAGGTGCTCGGGCCCGGCGGCGGGCGCGGGCGCGGCACCTTCCGCTTCTGCCTCGGCTGCGGATGCGGCTGCGGCTGCGGCGATCGCCTCGCGGTCGGTGTCGACGGCGACGAGGGTGCGGCCCTCGCCCGCCTGCCCGGCCAGCCGCTCCCGCAGCGACTCCTGGGTGACGACGACCGGGGCGGCCGTGTCCCGCAGGACGAACTGGAGCCGGTCCACGGGGTGGCGCGGGTCGAGCGGCACGTACGCGGCGCCCGAGCGGAGGACCGCCAGCAGCGCCACGACGAGGTCGGGGCCGCGCTCCAGGCAGACGGCGACCGGCACGTCGGGGCCCGCGCCGAGACCGCGCAGGTGGTGGGCGAGCCGGTCGGCGCGGGTGTCGAGCTCTGCGTACGTGACCTCCTCGGTGCCGAAGACGACCGCGACGGCGCCGGGCGTCCGGGCCGCCTGCGCGGCGACCAGATCGGCGACACCGGGGGCGGCGGGCAGACCGGTGCGGCCCGTGCCCCAGTCGGTGAGCAGGTGGGCGCGCTCGTCGGCGGTCAGCGGGTCGAGGCCGCTCAGCGCCGCGTCCGGGGCGTCGGCGACCGCCGCGAGGAGGGTGAGGTAGGTGCCCACGAACCGCTCGGCGGTCGCGGCGTCGAACAGGTCGGTGGCGTAGCCGACGCGCACGGTGAGCCGCTCGTCCCGGTCCTCGTGCCCGAGGACCAGGTCCGGCGGGCAGCCGGGGCCGGTGGCCTCGGCGACCGGGCCGTCCGTGAACAGCGCCTGGACGAGCGGATGGCGGCTCGGGTCGGCCCCGGCCGAAGGCTCCTCGGCAAGGCGCGCGACCGGCAGCGCCGCGTCCCGGCCGCGGGCGAGGGCCGCGTCGGCGGCCGCCGCGAGCGCGGCGAAGACCGGGTCGCCGGTCAGGTCCGCCCGTACGGGCGTGAAGCGCGGCCCCGCGAAGGACGTGCCTCCCTGGCCGCCCGAGCTGTCCCCGGCGCCCGCGCCCTCACCCACGCCGGCCGAAGCGACCGGCGCGACCGGCGCGACCGGCGGCCCCGAGGTGCCCGACGCGCCCAACGTGCCTGACACGACTGAAGCGGCCGAAGCGACCGACCCGCCCAACGCGCCCGGCGCGTCCACCGCGGCCGAACCGCCCGACCCGCCCGGCCCGCCGAGGGCCGCGCCCACGGCCAGCTCGCGCTGTCGGGACCACACCCCCAGCACCGCCTGGTACGCGGCGAGCAGGACGGCGGGCAGACCGGTGCCGTACTCGGCGGCGGCCTTGCGCAGCGCCCGCGCGGTGCCGTCCGGCACCACGCGGTCCACGTGCGCGGTGCCCGCGGTACGGGACGGGGTGCGCGGCCGGTCCGTGGGCAGCTCCAGCGGGTCCACGCCCGCCAGTTCGGTACGCCAGTACTCCAGCGCGTCGGTCATGACCCCTCCGAGGTGCCGAGGATCCGCGCCAGTGCCTTGCGGTCCGTCTTGCCGTTGTCGTTGAGCGGAAGCCCGTCGGGCAGGTGGGTGAGGGAGGCGGGCACCATGTGCAGCGGCAGCGACTCGCGCAGCCACGCGTCGAGGCGCTCCGGCTCCACCGGCCGGCCCGCGTAGGCCGCGAGCAGCTCGGTCTCGCCGTCCGCGCCCGGCAGGGCGAGCACGGCGGCGTCGATGACGTACGGGTGGCGGTGCAGCGCCGCCTCGACCTCGCCCAGCTCGATGCGGAAGCCCCGCACCTTGACCTGCTGGTCGAGCCGGCCGCAGTGCACGAGCAGGCCGTTCTCGCGGCGGACCCGGTCGCCGGTGCGGTACCAGTGCCGGTCGGTGAGTTCCGTGGTGCCGTCGTAGCCCACGGCGGGTCCCGTGCCCTCCTCGTACGAGAGGAAGCGGCCGGCGTTCTCGCGCGGGTCGAGGTAGCCGTCGAAGCGCTGCGGCCCGCGGACGCACAACTCGCCCTCGTCGGCGGCGAGGCCGTCCTCGTCGAGCAGGACGAGGTCCATGTCGGTGAAGGCGACGCCGATCGGGACGGTGCCGTTGGAGAACGCGGGCCAGCTCGAACTGTCGCCGTCCAGGCCGTGGTTGGTGCAGCAGACGGTCAGCTCGGTGGGCCCGTACACGTTGTGGATCCGCGCGTTCGGGGCGACCGCCCGCCACAGCTCGGCGTGCTGGGCTGTGACCGGCTCGGCGCCGAACATGCTGTGCTTCAGGGTGACCGCGCGGCCCAGCGGCAGGTTGCCGAGCCGCTGCGCCTCACGGACCACCGACGGCACCGAGAACCAGTGCGTGAGCCGGCGCTCCACGATGAAGTCGACGGGCCGGAACAGGTCGGCCGCGAGCGGCACGACCATCGTCGCGCCGCCGCCCCAGGTGCCGAACAGGTCGAAGAGGTGCGCGTCGAAGGTCAGCCCGAAGGTCTGGGTGAGCCGGGCGCCCGGCGCGACCTCGTACCGCGCCATGGTGTGCGCGAGGAAGGCGTACGCGTTC
Organism: Streptomyces sp. NPDC047981; assembly: GCF_040653315.1. Lineage (NCBI taxonomy): Bacteria > Bacillati > Actinomycetota > Actinomycetes > Kitasatosporales > Streptomycetaceae > Streptomyces > Streptomyces sp. NPDC047981. The sequence continues at coordinate 108,130 of NZ_JBEZNQ010000011.1, forward strand.
CGGTGCCGGATCGGCACGCCCTTGGGCTGGCCGGTGGAGCCGGAGGTGAAGAGCAGGTACGCCTCACGGTCCAGGTCCGTCGGCACGGGCGGCAGCGACTCCGCCAGGACGTCCGCCGCGGCGGCGTCGGCCCGCTCCGCCTCGTCGAGTTCGAGGACGGTCGGCCGGTGCCGCTCGGGCAGCCGGCCGAACAGCCCGGCGGTCCGGCCCGCCACCAGCGCCACCTCGACCCCGGCCCGCTGGGCGATGTCGAGGTTGCGCTGCTCGGGGTAGTCGGGGTTCAGGGGCACGATGCCCGCGCCGAGCCGCTGGATCGCCAGATAGCCGGCGTACGCGGCGACGGAACGGTTCGCCGCCAGCGCCACGCGGGCGGGCACCGACCCGTGCTTGCGGGCGATGCGGTCGGCGAGGGTGAGGGCGAGGGCCCGCAGCTCGCGGTAGGTGAGGACCTCGTCGCCGATCTCCAGGGCGGGCAGGTCCGGGTGGCGCAGCGCGGAGTCCTCGAACAACTGGTAGAGCGTGCGTGGTTGCCGCTGGTTCATCGGTTCCTCGCTGTCGGGGTGCTGGTCGGGCGGGTGCGGCCGCGGGCGCGCATGGCCTCGGCGCGGGCCGCCGCCCTGTCGTGGGCGCGCTCGGCGGCGGAGGCCGTGGCGGCGTCCGGCTGCCGGGGGATCCGGGTGTCGCCGAGGAAGGCGGCCATCGCGCGGACGGTGGAGTGCCGGAACAGGTCCACCACGTCGACGTCCCGGCCCAGGTCGGTGTGGAGCCGTTCGCGGAGCCGGATCAGGAGCAGGGAGTTGCCGCCGGCGTCGAAGAAGTTCTCGGCCGGGCCGACCACCCGCCCGAGGACGTGCCCCCAGGCGGCGGCGACGGTCCGTTCGACGTCGCTCACCGGCGGCGCCTGCGCCTCCTCGGCCGTCCGCCGGGCCCGCTCGGCCGCCTCGGCCAGCAGGGCGACGGTCCGTTCCCGGTCCGGGCGCCCGCCGGGCAGCAGCGGCAGCGCGTCGACCACGTACAGCCGGGCGGGCATCAGGTAGCCGGGCGCGAGGTCGCGCAGATGGGTGCGGAGCGCGTCCGGGGTCAGGCCGCTGCCGGCCCGCGCCACGGCGGCCGCGCCGAGGGAGCCGTCCGCCGGGTCCACGAGGACCTGGGCGCGGACGACGTCGGGGTGGGCGAGCAGCGCCCCCTCGGCGTCGACGGCGGCCACGCGGACGCCGCGCACCCGGGTGCGGTCGGCGGCCCGGCCGGCGAGGACGAAGCGCCCGTCGGGGGTCTGCCGGGCCAGGTCGCCGGTCGCGTACATCCGGGCGCCGGGCTCGGCGGCGAACGGGTCGGGCAGGTACCGCTCGGCGGTCGCGCCCGGCCGGTCCGGGTAGCCGCGGGTGACGGCGGGGCCGCCGATGTGCAGCTCGCCGACGGCCCCGGGCACGGCGGGCGCGCCGAACCGGTCGAGGACGTACGCGGTGGCACCGGCCGGGAGCCCGAGCGGCACGGGACCGAAGCCCGCCGCGGGCGCCGGATCGACGGGTCCCGCGAGCGCGGGGCCCGCGGTCTCGGCGGAGGTGTACAGCTGGTGGACCGCGCGCACGTCGTCGAGGGCGCCCGGGAAGAGCGGTTCGCCGTGGCTGAGCAGGGCGGGGGCGCCGCTCGTGAGCGGCCCGGCCAGGTCGGCGGGTGTGGCGAGGACCGTGGCCTCGTCGCGGCCGGTCGGGACGACCGCCCGGCCGCCGCCGGTCAGCGGGGCGAACAGCTCCAGGAACGCGGCCGGCGAGTCCGGCGGGGCGAGCAGGGCCACCGCGTCCAGGGTCCCGGCGGGCAGCTCCCGGTGGGCCCAGCGCAGCCGGGACACCAGGTTGCGGTGCTCGGCGACGACGGCCCGGGGCTCCCCGGTGACGCCCGAGGTCCGCAGGATCCAGGCGGCGTTGCGCGCCCGTACGGGTCCGGCAGGGGCTGCCGCCGCTGCCGCGTCGGGCCGCTCGGGGTCCAGGACGTCGGCCCGTACAGGTCCGGCAGGGGCTGCCGCCCCCGCGACGCCGGGCTCTTCCGCGTCGGGCCGCTCGGGGTCAAGGACGTCGACGCGGGTGTGGTCGAACAGGGCGCCGGAGAACCCGTCCGCGAGGACCGTCCGCAGGCCCGCGTCGTCGACGGCGAGCCGCAGCAGGAAGGCCGGCAGGGCCGGGTCGAGCGGCACGCAGACACCGCCCGCCCTGACCACGCCCAGCTGGGCGGCGGCCAGCGCGAAGGAGGGCGCGAGGCAGACCCCGACCGGGGTCTCCGGGCCGATCCCGCGCGAGCGCAGGGAGGCGGCCACCCGCTCGGCGGCCTCGCCGACTTCGCCGTACGTCCAGGCGCGCGGGCCCGCCGTCACGGCGACCGCGTCGGGGGTGCGGGCGATCTGCGCGTCCACCAGGTCGTGCAGCAGGCTCTCGTCCTCGTACGCCTCCGTCGGCGCCGGGGCCTCGGTGCGCAGCAGCGCGGAGACCCGGGCGCCCGGGTCGGCGCCGATCCGCTCCAGGACGGTGCGCAGTCGCGCGAGCAGCTGCTCGGCGGTGGCCGGTGCGAAGAGGTCGGTGCGGAAGTCGACGAGAGCGAGCAGGCCCTCGCCGGTCTCGATCGTGTCGATCGCCAGGTCGGTCTTCATGGTCGGCAGCCGCAGTTCGGCGGCGTCGATCCGGACGCCGGCGGCCTCGTGCCCGGTCGGAGCCGGGGAGTGCGTGTACATGACCTGGTACAGCGGGTGGTAGCTCGGGTCGCGGCCGAGGCCCAGCTCGTCCATGACCTCGTCGACGAGCAGGTCGGGGTGGTCGAGGGCGTCGAGCAGGTCGCCGCGGACCCGGCCGACGAGGTCGGTGAACGCGGCGTCGTCGGACAGGTCTCCGCGCAGCACGACGGGGCGGGTGAGGTAGCCGACGACGCCCGCACTCTCGGTGGTGTCACGGCCGGAGAGGGCCATGCCGGTGAGCACGTCGGTGGAGCCGTACTGGCTGAGCACGACGTCGACGGCGGCCTTCAGGACCATGAAGAGGCTGGCGCGCTTCGTCCGGGCGAGCCGGCGCAGCGGCTCGACGACCGTCCCGGGGACGGAGGCGGTGACCCGCCCGCCCGCGTGGCCCGCGCGGGCCTCCCGCGGCCCGGCGAGGGGCAGTTCGAGCAGGTCGGGGGCGCCCGCGAGGCGCTTGGTCCAGTAGGCGAGGCGTTCGGGACGGGCCTGCTCGTCCTCGGCGGTGCGCCGGGCGAGGAACTCCCCGTACCCGACGGCCGGCGCGGACAGCGGGTCCGCCTGTCCGCGCGCGAACGCGCCGTACAGGGCGGCGAGTTCGGAGGTGAACAGCTCCAGGGACGCGCCGTCGAAGACGATGTGGTGGACGCCGACGAGCAGCTGGTGGCGCTCCGCGCCGAGGCGCAGCAGCCGGGTCCGCAGGAGCGGGCCGCCGTCGAGGTCGAAGGCGGTGGCGGCGAAGGCGTCGGCGGCCTCGGCCGCTTCGGCCTCCGTCACGTCGACGGGGTCCAGGTCGAGCGGCGCCGGGGCGCCGATCTCCTGGACGGGCTGCCCGTCGGCGCCGGGCACGATCCGGACCCGCAGCGCGTCGTGCCGCTCCACGAGGGTGGCCAGGGCGCGCCGCAGCGCGGTGACGTCCAGGGGGCCTTCGAGGGTGACGGCGAACGGGACGGTGAAGAACGGGTCCCCGGGCCGGAGCCGGCCCAGGGCCCACAGCCGCCGCTGGGCGGGGCTGAGGGGAAGGTGGCGGGGGCTCACTTGACGGCCTCCGCTTCCGGTTCGGCCGCGGACGCCGTGGCGCTCGTCCCGCCGCGCCGTGCCGGGACGAGCAGCACCAGGGCGGCGGCGACGAGCACGGCGCCGGACCAGATGATGGAGGCGGCGATGCCGACGAACCCGGCGAGCAGACCGCCCACGACGACGCCGATGACGGTGAAGTTGACCATCAGCGCGTTGAGCAGGCCGACGCCCCGGCCGCGCAGCTCCTCGGGGAGGTCGCTGAGCAGCGTGTTGGCGACCGGGACCTGGAAGAGGCCGGAGCCGAGCCCGGCGAGGACGCACCAGGCCATGACGACGACCAGGCCGGCCGCGCCCCGGTCGGTGCCGTCCCAGACGGCGCCGGCGGGGGCGAGCAGCAGCAGTGAGGCGCCGAAGACCACGATCGAGCCGATGAGGAGCTTGCGGTCGGAGAACCGGCGGACCAGCGGCGGTCCGGCCAGCGCGCCGACGATGCTGCCCGCGCCGAACATGGCCTGCGCGAGGCCGTAGCTGGTGGCGGGCAGCTCGAAGACGTTGAGGAGCTGGGAGTTGAGGTTGGTGGTGAACAGGCCGAGGACCAGCATCACCGGGACCATCACGATGGCCAGGAACCTCAGCGAGGGCACGGCGAGCACCCCGGAGATACCGGTGCGCAGGGACGTCCAGTACCCCTCCCGTCCGCTGTCGGCGCCCTTGACGGGCACCTCCTTCAGGACGGCCATGCTGGCCAGCAGCACGGCGGAGACCGCGAACGTCGCCGCGTCGATGACGAAGACGGCGGTGACGCTGCCGAAGGCGATGAGCAGTCCGCCGAGCGCCGGGCCGATCAGGTTCAGGGTGTGGTTGGTCGACTGGAAGAGGGCGACGGCCGTCGGGATGCTGTGGCCGCGCACGATCAGCGGGATCGCCGTGATGCGGGCCGTCTCGAAGAAGGCCTTGGCGATGCCGCTGAGCAGGATCAGCACGAGCAGGAGCAGGGGTGAGTCCCGTACGGCGATCATCGCGAGGACCAGGCCGATCCGGACGATGTCGGAGCCGACCATGAGGAAGCGGGCCGGCAGCCGGTCGGCGAGCGGGCCGACGAAGGCGCCGAGCACGCCGAACGGCAGGAGTTGGGCGATGACGACCAGCGAGACGTACAGCACCGGGTCGTCGGTCTCGGTGGCCACCACGTAGATCAGGGTGATCTTCGTGATGGCGTCACCGAGGAAGGAGGCGACGACGGCCAGCCAGTACCGGATGTACGTCCGGTCCTTCAGGAGCTCAAGCACGGTCGCCTCCGTCTGCACCGCGCGGGGCGGTGTTCAGTACCTCGTTGAGAGCTGCGGCGACGCCCTGGATGTGGGGTTCGCGCATCATCGTGTAGTGGTTGCCGGGGACCGCGCGGACGTCGAAGCTCTGCCCGGTCAGGTCGCGCCAGGTCGAGGCGAGATCCCAGGTCTCCTCGGCGGCGCGCAGCAGGGTGACCCTGCCCTTGACGGGCGCGGGCCGGAAGTTCCACATCAGCCGCAGGTTGGCCACCCACAGGGTGTGGACGTCCCGGATCTGCTCGCGTCCGGCGTCCGGCGGTACGTAGCCGGAGGCGCGGGCGATGTCGAGCAGGTAGTCGAGGTGCTCCTCGGTGCTCATCGTCCGCAGTTCGTCGAGCGGCTTGAGCCGGTCGCCGTAGTCCCACTGGAGGTTGGCGGCGATGGCCTCGACGATCTCGGCCGGGTCCGGCTCCGAGCCGGGTGCCACGACGGCGGGCGCGTGCGCGTCCATCATCACGACGGACACCTCGGCGCCGTCCTTCTCCAGCTCGCTCGCCACGGCGAACGCGTTGGCGCCGCCGTAGCACCAGCCGGCCAGCGTGTACGGGCCCTCCGGCTGGGTCTCCCGGATCAGCTCGGCGAACTGGGCGGCCCGGTCGCCGAAGTCGGTGAACGGCAGCTTCCCGTCCACCGGAGGCGGGCAGGCGAGCGCGTACAGCGGGCGTCCGGCGGGCTCGACCAGCTCGGCGAACGGCAGGTAGCAGACGACCTCGCTGCCGGCCGGGTGGGCGAAGAACAGCGGCGTGCCGCCGCCCGTGCCGGAACCCAGCTCCACCAGGTGCACGCCGGTCTCCGCCCGGTAGCCCTCGCGCAGCATCCGGGCGAACCGGTCGACGGTGGCGCCCTGGAAGATCGCGGCCATCGGCAGCTGCTGCCCGAACCGCTTCTCGATCTCGGCCATCAGACGCAGCACGAGGAGGGAGTGGCCGCCCAGGTCGAAGAAGCGGTCGTGCAGACCGATCGGGGAGACGCCGAGGACCTCCTCCCAGATGTGGGCGACCTCCAGCTCCACCGCGTCGCGCGGTGCGACGTAGCTCGCCGCGTCCCGCTCGACGGCCGGGGCGGGCAGCGCGCGCCGGTCGATCTTGCCGCTGGTGTTCAGCGGGAAGGTCTCCAGGCGGACGATCGCGGCCGGGACCATGTAGTCGGGAAGCGTGCCGCGCAGGTGCTCGCGCAGCGACTCGGCGGTGAGCGAGGCGTCGGCGGTCTCGACGTAGCCGGTCAGCCGCTTGTCGCCGGGCCGGTCCTCGCGGACCAGGGCGACCGCGCGGCGCACCGCCGGGTGCTCCTCCAACCGGGCCTCGATCTCGCCCAGTTCGATCCGGAAGCCGCGCAGCTTGATCTGGCCGTCGTCGCGGCCCAGGAAGACGAGCGTGCCGTCCTCGCGCAGCCGCGCCTGGTCACCGGTGAAGTAGAGGCGCGCGCCCGGGACCGTGCCGTACGGGTCGGGTACGAAGCGTTCGGCGGTCAGTCCGGGGCGGCCCCGGTAGCCGCGGGCCACGCCCGTGCCGCCGAGGTACAGGTCGCCGGGCATGCCGACGGGCACCGGCTCCAGGTGCTCGTCGAGGACGTACACCTGGGTGTTGTCCAGTGGGCGGCCGATGGAGATCTGCTCGGTGCCGCTGTCCAGGCGCTGGAACGTGGACCAGATGGTGGTCTCGGTCGGGCCGTACACGTTCCAGGTGCGGCCGGGCTCGACGACCAGCCGCTCGGCAAGGGCCGGGGGCAGGGCCTCGCCGCCGACCAGGACCCGCAGGCCCCCGTCGTTGCGCCAGCCGGCCTCGACGAGGAGGTGCCAGGTGGCGGGCGTGGCCTGCATGACGGTGGCGCCCGTCTCGGCGAGCAGCTCGGCGAGGCGCCGGCCGTCGACGGCCTGCTCCTTGGTGACGATGTGCACCCGGGCGCCGCTGATCAGCGGGGCGTACAGCTCCAGGCCCGCGATGTCGAAGGTGACGGGGGTGACGGCGGCCAGGGTGTCGCCCGGGCCGAGCCCGGTCTCCCGGGCCATCGCGAGCAGCAGGTTGACCAGGTTGCGGTGGGTGACCTCGACGCCCTTGGGGCGGCCGGTGGAGCCCGAGGTGAAGATGACGTACGCGAGCCGGTCCTCACCCGCCGCCGGACGGCCGGGTTCCGCGGACGCGGCTTCGATGGCCCCGGCGTCGGAGTCGAGCAGGATCCGCTCGCCGGGGCAGTCCGCCAGCGCGTCGAGCAGCCCGGACCGGGTCAGCAGGTACGCGGCGCCCGCGTCCCCGGTCATGTCCGCGAGCCGGCGCGCCGGGTAGGAGGCGTCGAGCGGCAGGTAGGCGCCGCCCGACATGGCCACGCCGAGCAGGGCGACGACGAGGTCGACCGAGCGCTCCAGGCAGACCCCGACGACCGTCTCGGGGGTGACGCCCCGCGCGCGCAGGTGCGACGCCAGCTTCCCGGACCGCTCCAGGAGACCGGCGTACGTCAGCTCCTCCGTACCGCACGAGACGGCGACGGCGTCCGGGGTCGCGGCGGCCTGCCGCCGGACCAGGTCGTCGAGGGCGAGGCCGGGCTCGCGGGCGGCGGCGGTGTCGTTCCAGGCGACCAGGAGGGTGTGCGCCTCCTCGGCGTCGACCAGGGACAGTTCGCCGACCGTGCGCCCGGCGTCCTCGGTCATCTGCTCCAGGACGCGCAGCACCTGCCGGGCCATCCGGGCCATCGTCGACTCGTCGAACAGGTCGGTGTTGTACTCGAAGAGGCCGTGGAAGTGGTCGGCGGCGAGCGCCGGGTCGTCGAGGAACCCGAGCATCACGTCGTCCTTGGCGGTGGCGTTGTCGAGCATCAGCTCCTCGACGCGCAGCCCGGCCATCGGCGGCGGGTCCTCGTGCACGAAGTCCACGAGGATGAAGGACGCCTGGTAGATCGGCGTACGGCTCGGGTCGCGGACCAGGTCCAGCTCGTCCAGGAGCGTGCCGAACGGGATGTCGTGGTGGTCGAAGGCCCCGAGCATCGTGGAGCGGGTCGCCTGCAGCAGCTCGCGCACGGTCATCGCGGGGGCGACCGTGGTCCGCAGCGGCAGCATGGTGAGGAAGTAGCCGACCATCGGCTCGGTCTCGGGCCTGCTGCGGGTCGAGGAGGTCGTGCCGACGACGACGTCCTGCCGGCCGCTGAGCCGGGCGAGCAGCGTCTGCCAGGCGGCGAGCAGCACGATGTTGACCGTGACGTCCTCGCGCTTGGCGAGGTCCCGGACCGCCTGCGTCAGCTCCCGGGTGAGCGGGAACTGGTAGCGGGCGCCGTTGGACGTCATCAGCGGCGGGCGGGGCCGGTCGGTGGGGATCTCCAGGACCAGTTCGGCGCCGTCGAGCTGCTTCTTCCAGTACGGCAGGTGCTTGTGCCGGACCTCCTCCGCCAGCCACTTCGGCTGCCACTCGGAGTAGTCCGCGTAGTGCACCTCGATGTCCGGCAGCCGCGGCTCCCGGCCGGTCGCGAACGCCGTGTAGAACTCGGCGAACTCGGCGTTGAACAGGCCCATCGAGCCCCGGTCCCAGACCAGGTGGTCGACGGTGCCGACGAGCACGTGCTCCTCGTCCGCGGTGCGCAGCATCGCGATCCGCAGCAGCGGGCCGTTCACCAGGTCGAAGGGGGCGCGCATCTCCTCGGTGGCGAGGCGCGTCAGCTCGGCCTCGCGCTCGGCCTCGGGCACGGACCGCAGGTCGACGTGGCGGACGGGCACGGTCATCGTGTCGTGGACGACCTGGACGGGCGCGTGGCCGTCCTGCTCGAAGGTGGTGCGCATCGCCTCGTGGCGCCGGACGAACGCGTCGGTGGCGCGCTGCAGCGCCTCCCGGTCCAGCGGGCCGTACAGCTTCGAGGCGAAGTACACGTTGTAGAGCGGGTCCTCGGTGTCGAACTGGTGGATGAGCCAGATGCGTTCCTGGTCGACGGTGAGCGGGATCCGGTTCCCGCCGGTGCGCCGGGGCACGGGCGCGGTCGTCGCCGGCGCCTGGGCGCGCTCGCGCATCTTCTTGTCGAGGAGGGCCCGCTGGGCGGGGGTGAGGCCGGCCAGCCGGTTGGCGAGTTCGGTCACGACTGCTCTCCTTCGGGCGCGGCGGCCCGGTACCGGTTCTTGAGTTCGGTGAGGTGTTCCAGGCCCTTGACGACCTGCTCGTCGGCGAGGCCGAAGTCGACCAGGCAGGCCACCTCGTCGACGCCGATGTCGACCAGGTCCTCGATGAGGGACTCGCACTTCTCGGGGGTGCCGAGGAGCGCGAGGGAGTCGAAGTAGCGCTCGAAGGTGGCGTTCAGCATCACGTCGCGCTCGGCGTCGGAGAGCTTGGAGTACTCGCTGCCGAAGCTGTCCTGCTGGGCCAGGAAGGTCTTCAGGTAGTCGGTCAGCGGCTTCCGCACGATCTCGCGCGCGGTGTCCTCGTCGGCGTCCAGGAAGGTGTGCACCATCGCGGTGACCTTCGCGCGGCCCGGGTCGTGGCCGGCCGCGACGAGCGCCTCGCGGTAGGCCGCGATCTTGTCCTTGAGGTCGGCGGGCCGCTGGGCGACGAGCCCGGTCAGCAGGTACGCGCCGGCCTCACCGGCCTTGACGAAGGTCTCGGGGCTGCCCTGCGCGGAGACCCAGATCGGGAGTTCGGCCTGGAGCGGCCGGGGCAGGGTCCGTACGGACTGCGAGGAGCCGTCGGCGCGCGGCAGTTCGACGCTCTCCCCGGCCCAGAGACGCTGGATGGTGTCGATGGACTCGAACATCTCCTCCTTGCGGCGCGGGTAGCGCGCCTGCCCGTCGCCGGGCGCGAGGAGGAAGTCGTCGGGGTGCCAGCCGGACGCGGCCGACAGCGCGGCCCGCCCGCCGGACAGGTTGTCGACGACCGCCCACTCCTCGGCCACCCGCACCGGGTGGTGCAGCGGCAGCACACAGCTGCCCGCGCGGATCTGGATCCGCTCCGTCTGCACGGCGATGGCGGCGGCGAGCACGGACGGGTTCGGGTAGAGCCCGCCGAAGTCCACGAAGTGCCGCTCGGGCACCCAGATCCCGGCGAAGCCGTTGGCGTCGCCGTACCGGGCGCTCTCCATCAGCAGGTCGTACTTCCCCGGCCCGGCGGCGGTGCCGTCGCCGGAGAAGAAGAACAGGCTGAACTCCATGGTGCTGCCCGGGCGGCGGGTGCGGCGCGGGGCGGCGGTCTGCCGCCCGGCTGCCGACCGCTCCCCGGTGTCCACGCCCTCGGGGCCCTTCACGCCGCGCTCGCGCATCGAGCGCTCCAGGACCGCACGCTGCTCGGGGCTCAGTGAGGCGAGCCGCTCCTGCAGGGCCCTCGCCTGGGCGTCGCGCTGCTCGGTGTTCGTGTCGTCAGCCATGGTCAGCTGTCCCCCTTCAGCTTCTGTTCTGCCTCGGCCGCGGAGAGGGCCTCGACCTCGCGGAGCATCGCCTCGAACTCGTCGAGGCCGATGGACTCGGCCTGGTGGGCGCGGATCGCCGCCGCGAGCCCGGGTACGGTCGGCGCCTCGAAGACGGCGCTCATCGGGAAGTCACCGTGCGCCTGCCGCAGCCGGCCCACGATCTGGATGGCGAAGAGCGAGTTGCCGCCCAGGTCGTAGAAGTCGTCGTCCGGGCCGATCGGGGCCGCGCCGAGCATCTCCTGCCACACCCGGGCCACCGACTGGGCCAGTTCGTCGTCCGGCCACACCGTCGCCGGGTCCCAGTCGCTGTCCTCGGCCGCCCGGCCGGTGCCGAGCGCGTCCGTGAACGAGGTCGCGGTCAGGCCCTGCTGGTCGGCGAGGACGTCCTGGAAGTCGGCCCGGGAGACCACGACCTGCGGCACCCCGCCGGCCAGCGCGGCGCGGGCGAGGGCCAGGCCGTCCTCGACCGGGATGCCCTGGCTGCGGCGGAGCCGCTCGTACAGCTCGCGCACCTCGGGCAGTCCCGCCATCTGCCGCTCGAACCAGTCGTCCCACTCCCACTGCGCCCAGTCGAGGGTCACGGCGTTCCGCCCCTCGGCCGAGGCCGCCGCCGCTGCCGCGAAGGCGTCGAGGAAGGCGGCGGCCGCGCAGTTGTCGGCCTGGCCGAAGCCGCCGACGATGCCCGTGGTCGCCGAGCAGGACAGGAAGAAGGCCGACGGCTCGTCGGCGAGGAGCTCTTCGAGCAGCAGCGTCGAGCGGATCCGGGCGCCGAGCACGGCCTCGAAGTCCTCCCGGGTCTTCAGCGCCACCAGGCCCGTGCCGCGCGCGTCGGCGCAGTGCAGGACGCCGTCGACGGCACCGAGCAGGGCGCGGGCCTCCTCGACGGTCCGCCGCGCCTCGTCCGGGTCGGCCAGGTCGGCGGCCCGGTAGGTGACGGCGTCCGGGTGGGCGGCGCGCAGCGCGGCGAGCCGCCCGGCACGGTCCCGCTCCGGTCCCGCGGGCAGCCCGGTCCACTCGGCCGGGGCCGGGAACGCCGGGTCGGCGACCAGCACGAGCCGGGCGCCCGCCTCGGCGAGCTGCTCGGCGAAGCCGAGCCCGGCCTCCCCCGAGGCGCCCGTGACCAGGTACCCGCCGCCGGCCTTCCAGGCCTGCTCGACGGCCACGGGGGCCTGCTCGACCGGCGCGAACGCGCGGACCAGTCGCTGCGCGCCCCGGTAGGCGACGAGCGGTTCGGTGCCGGGGCCCGCGAGTTCGGCGGTCAGCCGCGCCGTGAGCCGGTCCCGCTCCACGGCGTCCGTCGGCACGGTGACGTCGACGGACCGGCAGGTCAGCCAGGCGTACTCCTGCGGCAGCACGGTCAGCGCCCCGTACAGCGCGGCCCGCTCGGGCCGCGTCACGGGCGTGCCGTGCGCGTCCTGGAGCTGGTCGGTGAGGACGTCGATCCGTACGGGCGCGTCCTGACCGCTCTCGCCGAGCGCCTGGGCCAGCGACACCAGGCTGTGGAAGCCGGTCGCCATGCCGTGGGCGTACCGCTCGGCGGCCGGACGGCCGTCCGTGCCCTCGGGGTCCGTGACCGCCCAGGCGTGCAGGATCCGGTCCGGGCCGAGCCCGTCCTGGCGCAGCTCCTTGAGGAGTCGGCCCAGGTGCTCGGGGTCGGCCGGGTCGGCCGCGTAGCCGTGCACCGAGGTGCGGGCGTAGGCGGCCGCCTTGTGGACGGTGACGACGCTCTCGCCGCGCTCGCGCAGCGCGGCGACCCACGCGTCGGTGAGGCCGCGGCCGTCCGCGAGGACCAGCCAGGTGGCGGCGGTCGCCGGGCCCTCCGGGGCGGCGGGCGCGGCGGCGCGGTGCCAGACCGGGGCGTAGGTCCACCGGGAGGGGTCGGTGCGCACGGTGGTGGCCGCGGCCCGCTTGGGCAGCAGGAAGCTGCGGCCCTCGAAGGGGTGCCCGGGCAGCGGCACCCGGCGCGGCGTCCGGCCGGTGTGCAGGGCGGCCCAGTCGACGTTCACGCCATGGCTCCACAGCTCGGCCAGGCCCTCGCGCACACCGCGGCCCTCGGGGCGCACCTCGGCGCCCGGCCGCGGCTTGCGCAGCAGGGTGACGACGGGCCCGTGGCCGGGGTGGCTCTTGACCAGGCCGCCGAGCTGGCTGCCGGGTCCCGCCTCGACGAAGACGGCGGGGCCGCGCCGGCCGAGGGCGTCGACGCCGTCGGAGAAGCGGACCGCGCGGCGGGTGTGAGCGACCCAGTAGGCCGGGTCGGTGGCCTGCTCGTCGGTGATCCAGGTGCCGGTGACGTTGGAGAGGAACGGGATGCGCGGCGCGTTCAGGGTGACCTGGCGCAGGACCTCCTCCAGACCGGGCAGGGCCGGTTCGACCAGCGCGGTGTGGAAGGCGTGCGAGGTCTCCAGCTCCCGTACGGACGCGCCGCGGGCCTCCAGGACGCGACGGGCCTCGGCGACCTCCTCGGGCGTTCCGGCGACCACGCAGGAGCCGGGCGCGTTGACGGCGGCGATCGTCGCCCGGCCGTCCAGGATCCCGGTGAGCGTCTCCTCGTCGAGGAGCACGGACAGCATCCGGCCGGGGGCGAGGTCGTTCATCAGCCGGGCACGGCGGGCGACCACCGTGAGGATGTCGTCGAGGCTGAACACCCCGGCCAGGCAGGCGGAGACGTACTCGCCGAGGCTGTGTCCCGTCATCGCGTCCGGGCGGATCCCCCAGGAGAGCAGGAGCCGGGCGGTCGCGTAGTCGAGGGCGAAGACGGTCGGCTGGGTGTAGAGCGTCTGCCGGAGCCGCTCCCGGGTCTCCTCGCCGTCGGCGGCGAACGCCACCTCCCGGACGTCGAAGCCGAGCCGGGGCAGGAGGAGGTCGGCGCACTCGTCGAACGCGGTGCGGAAGACGGGCTCGGTGCGGTAGAGGTCCGCGCCCATGCCCGGGTACTGGGCGCCCTGGCCGGGGAAGAGGAAAACCACGGCGGGCGCGGCGCCGTCCCGGCCCGCGGCCTTGTCGGCCTGGCCGTTCTGGCCGTTCTGGCCGTTCTGGCCGTTCTGGCCGTTCTGGCCGGCCGTGGTCGCCGTCCGGACCGCCTCGCGCAGCGCGTCGGATGCGCCCTGCCGGCTGTCGGCCACGACGGCCCGGCGGTACGGCAGTTCGGCGCGCCCGGACTGGAGGGTGTGGGCGGCGTCCGCGAGGGCGGCGTCCGTCCCGCCGAGCGCGTCCGCGAGCCGCTCGGCGGCCGTCTCCAGCGCCTCGGGCGTACGGGCCGACAGCGGCAGCACCTGCCACGCGCCGGCCTCCTCGGGGGCGTCCGGGGTCACGGCGGCGGCGGGCGCGGCCTCCAGGACCACGTGCGCGTTGGTGCCGCCGATGCCGAAGGCGCTCACCCCGGCGCGCGGCGGCGTGCCGGCGGCCGAGGCGGGCCACGCGGTGCCCTCCCCGCTGACCGTGAAGGGGCCCTTGTCGAGGGCGAGTCGCGGGTTGGGGGCGCGGAAGTGGGCGGTCGGCGGCAGGAAGCGGTGTTCCAGGGCGAGCGTGGCCTTGATCAGGCCCGCGACACCGGCGGCCGCGTCGAGGTGGCCGATGTTGGACTTCACCGAGCCGAGGTGAATCGTTCCGGCCGCCGCCTCGGGCCCGAACACCTCGTTGAGCGCCTGCACTTCGATGGGGTCCCCGAGCGGGGTGGCGGTGCCGTGCGCCTCGACGTACTGGACCGTGCCCGGCTCGACCCCGGCCACGGCCAGCGCCTCGGCGATGACCTCGGCCTGGCCCTGCGCGGACGGCGCGGTGAAACCGATCTTGGCGGAGCCGTCGTTGTTGACGGCCGAGCCGCGGATGACGGCGTGGATGTGGTCGCCGTCGGCGACCGCGTCCTCCAGGCGCTTCAGGACGACCACGGCGACGCCGTCGCCGGAGACGGTGCCGGAGGCGTCCGCGTCGAACGGGCGGCAGCGGCCGTCGGTGGAGAGGATCGCGCCCTCCTCGTACCGGTAGCCGCGCGGCTCGAACTCCCGTACCGCCACACCGCCCGCGAGCGCGAGGTCGGACTCGCGGCTCAGCAGCGACTGCACGGCCAGGTGCACGCCGACCAGGGAGGACGAGCAGGCGCTCTGCACGGTGAAGCTGGGACCGGTCAGGCCCAGCTTGTAGGAGACGCGCAGGGCCAGCATGGCGGGGTCGTTGCCGACGGCGACCTGGATCTCGTCGGAGATCCGCCCGTCACCGCCGGAGTCGTCCGTACCGTCGATCCGCTCGCGCAGATAGCCACTGCCGGACGTGCCCGCGAAGACACCCGTACGACCCTCGAAACGGCCCGCCGGGTAGCCCGACCGCTCCAGCGCCTGCCACGCGGTCTCCAGGAACAACCGGTGCTGCGGGTCCATCAGTTCGGCCTCGGCCCGGGTCACGCCGAAGAACTCGGCCTCGAACCGGTCGAAGCCGTCGAGCGGGAAGCCCGCCTTGACGAAAACCGGGTCGGCGAGCAGCAGCTCGGGCACCCCCGAGGCGGCCAGCTCCTCGTCGGAGTAGGCACGGCGGCCCTCCTCGCCGGCCGCCACCATCCGCCACAGGGCGTCGACATCCGCGGCTCCGGGGAACCTGCCGCTCATCCCGATGATGGCCACGGACTGCTCGGGCAGCGGCAGTTCCGTCTCGTGCGTCATGCGTTCTCCCCGTGCGGATGGGTTGTGGACTGTGCGGCGAGCAGCTCTTCGACGGCCTGCGCGAGCTCGCGGACGGTCGGTGCGTCGAAGAAGAGCCGGAGCGTCGCGGCGACCCCGAACTGCTCCTTCGTGCGGGCCACCACCTGGGTCGCGAGCATCGAGTGCCCGCCGAGGTCGAAGAAGTCGTCGTCCAGGCCGACCCGGTCGACCGCGAGCACGTCGGCCCAGATCTCCGAGAGGGCCTTCTCGACGGGGGTCCCGGCGGCCTCGAACGCGCCGCCCAGCTCGGGGCGGACCGCCTCGGGCGCCGGCAGGGCCCGGCGGTCGACCTTGCCGTTGAGGGTCAGCGGCAGCGCGTCGAGCACGACGAAGACATTGGGCAGCATGTAGGCGGGCAGGGTCCGGCCCAGGTGCTCGCGCAGGTCGACCGTGCCGTGGCTCTCGGCGGCGTCCACCGAGACCGGCACCCAGTACGCCACCAGGCGCGGCTCGCCGACGGAGTCCTCGTCGACGACGACCACACAGTCACGGACGGCGGTGTGCCGGGTGAGCGTGTTCTCGATCTCGCCCAGCTCGATGCGGTAGCCGCGCACCTTGACCTGGTGGTCGAGGCGGCCCAGGTACGCGTGGTCGCCGTCGGCCGTGCGCCGGGCGCTGTCGCCCGAGCGGTAGCGGCGGGCGCCGGGCACCGTCGCGTCCGGGTCGGGCAGGAAGCGCTCGGCGGTCAGCGCGGGCCGGCCCAGGTAGCCGCGGGCCACCCCGGCGCCGCCGACGAACAGCTCGCCCGCCTCGCCGGCCGGCGCCTCGGCGCCGTCGGGTCCGACCACGGTCATGGTCCAGCCGTCGAAGGCGCCGCCGATCACGCTGCCGGCCCCTGAGTCGAGGTCGGCCGAGGTCATCCGGCGGTAGGTGGTGTGCACGGTGGTCTCGGTGATCCCGTACATGTTGACCAGTTCCGGCCGCTCGTCGCCGTAGCGGGCGATCCATGGCCGCAGCATCTCGGGCGGCAGGGCCTCCCCCGCGAACACCACGAGCCGCAGCGCGTCCAGGGTGGCGGGCCCGGCCTCCTGCTCGTGCCGGACGAGCTGGCGGAAGGCGGCGGGCGTCTGGTTGAGGACGGTGACCCGCTCGCGGCCCAGCAGCGCGTGGAGCTCCTGCGGGGCGCGCCGGGTCTCCTCCGGTACGACGACCAGCCGGCCGCCGTGCAGCAGAGCGCCCCACATCTCCCAGACCGACACGTCGAACGCGGCGGAGGCGAACATCGACCACACGTCGTCGGGCCCGAAGCCGAAGTGGCGGCGGGTGCCGTCGAGCAGAGCCGTCACATTGCGGTGCTCGATCATGACGCCCTTGGGGGTGCCGGTCGAGCCGCTGGTGTAGATGACGTACGCGAGGCTGTCCGGTCCGGTGCCGGGGTCCTCGGGCGCGGTCTCGGGGTGGGCGGCGAGGTCGGTGGAGCCGGCCCCCTCGCCGACGACCACGGTGTGCGCGACGGCCAGGCCGCGCCCGGCCCGGTCGGTGACCAGGACACGGGCGCCCGCGTCGGCGAGGGTGAAGCCGATCCGCTCGTCGGGGCTCGCGGGGTCCACGGGCACGTACGCGCCGCCCGCCTTGAGCACCGCGAGCAGCGCGGTCACCAGGGTCGTCGTCCGCTCCACGCAGACGGCGACGGGCGTTTCGGGGCCGACGCCGAGGGACCGCAGGCGGTGGGCGAGGCGGTTGGCGGCCCGGTCGAGATCGCGGTAGCTCAGCCGGCCGTCGATGCCGGTCACGGCGATCGCGTCGCCCCGCTCGGCCGCCCGCCGGGCGAACCGGGCGTCGATGGTGCCCGGTTCGGCGCCGGGCACTCGGTCAACGGTCACTGTGGATGTTCCTCTCGGAGCCGTCGGGGCCGGACGCCCGGAACCGGACCGCGTCCAGGTCCAGAACCGGGGTGCCCGGGAAGGTCATGGCGTCGTCCAGGGCCCGCTCGTAGGCGGCCAGCAGTTCGGCCGGGGTGTCCGGGCCGAAGAGATCGGTGTCGTACTCGAGGGTCAGCGCGACGCCCGCGCCGCTCTCCTGGGCGTACAGGCTGAGGTCGTACTTGGCGGTGTCCTGCGGCCCTGTGAGGTCGAGGGCGCACTGCTCCAGGCCGGGGAAGACCGGCTCGGCCTGCTCCTTCAGGAAGCTGAACATCACCCGGAACACGGGCAGGAAGTCCCGGCCGCGCCGGGACACCAGGGCCTCGACCAGCTTGTCGAAGGGGAGGTCCTGGTGGGCGGAGGCGTCGATCAGCGCGGTGCGGGTGCGGGCGAGCAGCCCCCGGAAGTCGGGGTTCCCTTCGAGCCGGACCCGTACCGGAACCATGTTGATCAGACAGCCCACGAGGTCCTGGAGCTCCGGCCGGGTGCGGCCCGAGACGGGTGTGCCGACGGTGATGTCGTCCGCCCCCGACCAGCCCGCGAGCAGCGCCTGGAAGCCCGCGAGCAGGGTCATGTTGAGCGTGACCCGCTCGGACCGGCCGAACCGCCGGATGCGGGAGGTGAGTTCGGGCCCGAGCTCGCGGGTGACGACGGCCCCCCGGAAGGAGCGGCTCCGCGGCCGGGGGCGATCGGTGGGCACGGCCAGGGCCCGCGGGTCCTGGCCGAGCACCGCCCGCCAGTGGGCGGTGAGCGCCTCAAGGGTGTCGCCCTGGAGCCACTCCCGCTGCCAGAGCGCGTAGTCGGCGTAGTGCGGGGAAGGCGCGGGCAGGGCCCCAGCGGCCTCGCCGGCACCGTAGAGCAGGCCGAGTTCACGGAAGAAGATCTCCACCGACCAGCCGTCGATGGCGATGTGATGGAACGTCACCACGAGGTGGTGCTCGTCGCCGGCGAGCCGGAGCAGGGCCGCCCGCACGGGCGGGGCCGCGGCGAGGTCGAAGACCCACCGGCCCTCCTCGGCGGCGCGCCGCGCCGCCTCTGCGGAGGGGTCGGGCTCGCCGGACAGGTCGGCGTACGGCAGGTCGAAGGCACCGGCCTCCCGCACGACCTGGTGCGGGACCCCCGAGGGCGCCTCGTAGGTGGTGCGGAGCACCTCGTGCCGGGCGACCAGCGCGCCGAGGGCCCGGCCGAGCCGGTCCCGGTCGAGGGCGCCCCGCATGCGGAGCACCGTCGGCACGTTGTAGAGCGTGGTGTCGGGGTCGATCTGCTGCATGAACCACAGGCGCTGCTGTGCGAAGGACAGGACGGGCCGCTCGGGGCGCGCGGGCCGCTCCCCCGCACCCGCGACCGCGGTGCCGCCGCCGGCCGCGCTCCTGGTGGCGGCGGTCCTGGCCGCCATGGCCTGCCGTACGAGCGTGGCCATCCCTTCGAGGGTGGCCGCGCCCTCCAGGGCACCCGGCTCGACGCGGGCGCCGAGGTCCTCCTCGATCCGGTCGGCGAGCCGCCGGGCAGCCGGCGTCCGGCCGCCGAGGGCGTGCCAGTCCGCGTCGGGCGTCGCGACGGCGGCCGCGGAGTTGGTGATGTTCAGCAACTCCGCCCACATCAGGGCGAGTTCTTCCTCGACGAATCCCATGGCTGTCATGCGCGTGAAACCCCGGTGCGAGAGTGGCGGACGGCGTCCTGGAGCAGGGCGAGGAACCTCGGCGGCAGCGCGCCCAGATAGAAGTGGTCGCCCTCGAAGACGTGGGCCTCGGCCTCCGAGACGGTGTGGGCGGCCCAGGCGTCCGCCTCTCCCGGGGGTACGTCCGGGTCGGCGTCGGCCACGAACACGGTGACCGGGCAGCCGACGACCGCGCCCGCGTCGACCCGGTACTCCGCGAGGGCGCGCAGGTCGGCGCGGACCGCGGGGAGCACGAGCCGCATCAGCTCGGGGTCCTGGCCCACGTTCTCGCGCGTACCCCCCAGATCCATGAGGCGCGCGAGCACGGCGTCGTCGGTCTCCTCCTCGGCCGTGGCCGTGACCGTCCGTTCGGCACGGATCGAGGGCGCGGAGCTGGCGGAGGGGACGAGGACGTGCGGGGCGGGGCCAGCGGCCCGCTCCAGGCGGCGGGCGACCTCGAAGGCGATGACCCCGCCCATGCTGTGGCCGAAGAAGGCCGGGCGCCTGCGCAGCCGGTGGCCGAGCGCCTCGGACACACCGTCCGCCAACTCGGCCACGGAGCCCGCGGGCTCCTCGAAGAGACGGTTCTCGCGCCCCGGGTACTGGACGACCAGCATCTCGATGTCCGGGTCGAGCGCGGCGGAGAGGCCGAAGTAGTAACTGGCCGCGCCGCCCGCGTGCGGAAAGCAGACCAGGGTGTGCCGCGCCTCGGGCTTCGGGTGGAAGCAGCGGATCCAGGGACTGACGGCCGAACGTCGTGCGCCGCCCGGACAGTGCGCGTCGTCGTCGGGACCGTGCGCGGTCGCCGTACCGGTCATCGAGCGGGCACCGCCTCGACGGACACGGCCGCGGTCTGGGCGGACATGGTCTGGGCGGACACGGCCGCGGTCGTGGCGGGTGCCGGCTCGGCGGACACGGCCCCGGTCTCGGCGGACACGGCCCCTGTCGACATGGCCGCGGTCGCGCGGAGCGCCCGATGGGCGCGGAACGCCTCGGCGAAGTCGACGACCTGGCCGGCCATCGCGGTGAGCTGGCCCTGGATGTGCGGGTCGTCGCACTGCCCGTCCGGGCCGAATCCGGCCGTCGCGCTGTTGAGCGCCACGCCCAGCGGCGTGGTCCAGCCGCGCAGGGCGTGCACGATGTCGCGGAGCGCGGCGAGCGTGGTCACCGCCCCCTGCCAGCCCATGCCGACGGAGAGGCAGCCGACCGCCCGGCCGGACAGGTAGGGGCGGGCGTCGCCGCGGAGTTCCTCGGTGTGGTCGAGGGCGTTCTTCAACAGCCCCGACACCGTGCCGTGGTACGCGGGGCTGGCAAGGACGACCCCGTCCGCCGAGGCCAGTTCGTCGAGCAGGCGCCGCGCCGGAGCCGGGCAGCTCGCCGCCCTCGGGTCGTACAGCGGCATGACCAGGTCGGCGCCGCCGACGAGGCTGACCTCGGCGCCCAGCCGGGCGGCCTCCGCGAGGACCACCCGAAGGCCAAGCTCCGCGGTCGAGCCGGGCCGGGAGGATCCCCCGATTCCGACGACCTTCACGGCCTGCTGCATGAACTCCCCGTTTCGCGTGGTGCGGACCGGCTGCCCGGCCCGTCTCGGGTGCGGGCCGGCCGCCGGTTCCCGACGGGTGGTCGACCCGTCGGCGCCCGCGGCCTCCCCAGCCGCCTCGGTCTCTTCGGACCGATCAGGACCGGCCACAGCCTTCGCGAAGCCCACGTGCCGGTCAACGCTCGTCCGACGGGGATTCCGATGCCGGGATTCGGACTTTCCGATGAGGTGCGCGAGGTGCGCGCAGGCTCCGCCGACAGCGCGCCGAACCGATCGATCCCGCTGATGGGAACCATCGGAGATGCCCGTACGGCCCCCCATTGCCGAGCGCCCCGCGGACCCCGATGATCGAACCGGCGCCGATCGCGCCCCGCCCCACCGCCGCGTGTCCGGCACGTACTCCGACAGGGTCGACGTCCGGTTCGCGCGGCCGCCCGGCCGACCGCCGACGCCTCCCGCCCGGAGCGCGGCCGGGGAGGCTGTGGCGCCATCGTCTAGCGGATCCGAGTAGCCCATGCTCCAGGCCGACGCACCGGACGCCCCGAACGCACCGAACCCTCCGGACGCCCCGAACGCACCGAACCCTCCGGACGCCCCGAACTCCCCTGCCGCGCCCGCCTCCCCGCGTATCGCCGTGGTCGGTGCGACGGGCGCGGTGGGCGGAACCCTGCTCGAACTCATCGAGGACCGGGGGCTGCCGTACCGGCGACTGCACCTGGTGGCCTCCGCGCGCTCGGCGGGCCGGACGATCCGCGTCGACGGCGAGGACCATCGGGTCGCCGAGCTGGCCGGGTTCGACTTCGGTTCCGTGGACGTGGCGTTCTTCTGCGCGGGCGCCGCCGTCAGCCGGGAGTGGGTCCCGGTCGCCGTGGCGCACGGCGCGCTGGTCGTGGACGGCACCTCCGCCTTCCGGGCGTCCCCCGAGATCCCGCTGGTCGTCCCGGAGCTGGACACCGGCCGGCTGGACCGCCGCCCGACGGGCGGGGTGATCGCGGTGCCTGGCGCGGCCGCCGTCCCGGTGGTGCGGGTGGTGCGGGACGTCGAGCGCCGTTGGGGGCTGCGCCGGATCGTGGTCAGCACGTACCAGGGCGCGTCGGACGCGGGCCACCCGGGCATCGAGGAACTCCAGGACGGCTCGCGGACGGTGCTGCAGGACCCGCAGGCGTCCCCGGTGTCGGCGGTGTTCTCGCCGCCGCTCGCCTTCAACGTGCTGCCGGGCATCGGCGAGCCGCTGGAGGACGGTTCCACGCGCCGGGAGCGGGAGTTGGCCGAGGAGATCCGCAGGGTCCTCCGGCTGCCCGGCCTCGACGTGACGGCGACCTGTGTCCGGGTGCCGGTGGTCGGCGGGCAGGGCGCGTCGGTGTGGGTGGAGTGCCGGTCGGCGGTGGACCGGGCCGAACTGGTCGCCCTGCTGCGGGCGTTGCCCGGGGTGACGGTGCACGACCACCCCGGGTCGCCCACCCCGGCGGACCTGGGCGACCCGGACCGCGTGCACGTGGGCCGGATCCGGGTCACCGGTGCCGCGTCCGACGGCTTCTGGCTCTGGCTGGCCACGGACAACCTCCGGGTCGGGGGCGCGCTGGACGCGGTACGGATCGTGGAGGAACTCCTCGCGCACGGCGCGCTGTGAGCGGCGGGGCGAATGCGCTTCGAGCGGCCGGGCGGATGCGCAGCGAACGGCGGGACGGATGCACTGCGAGCGGCCGAGCGGATGCGCAGCGAACGGCGGGACGGATGGACCGCGAGCGTCCGGGCGACACGTGGGCAGAACCGGCCGCCGCGCACCGCGAGCGGCCGGGCCGGCGCGCATGGCCGCCCCGGCCGCCGTCAGCAGGCGACCCGGGGCCGCTCCTGCTCCATGAACCGGATGGTCCCGTCGATGAAGACCCGCATCTCGTGCGTGAGCCGACGGCCGTGCCGCCAGGCGAGCTGGGTGTACACCTCGAACGGAGCCTTCCAGTCCAGGACCGTCAGCGACTCCGCCTCGACCTCGGCGGCCACCGCCATCGCGGGCAGCACGCTGATGCCGAGCCCGGCCGAGACCCCGCGCTTGATCGACTCGACGTTGCCGAACTGCAGCAACGGCACGGGCTCGGCCGTCCCGGCGTTCAGCTCCGCCTCGAACATCGCCCCGTACGAGCAACCCGCCTCGGGGGCCAGGATGGGCACGGCACGCAGGTCGGCGGTGGTGATGTCGGCCCGGTCCGCGAGCACGTGCCCGGGCGCGGCGACCGCGACCAGCGGCTCGGAGCCCAGGACCTCGGTCCGTACCCCCGGGTGCTCGGTCTCGGGCTCCATGAGGAACCCGAGGTCGAAGGTGCCCTGGCGCAGGGACTCGCAGGTGTCCTCGCACAGACTCGGCCGCAGCGCGAGCTGGAGCCGTGGATAGCGATGGTGGAAGTACTCGAGGACGGGCGGCATCCGGTACGACGTGAAGCTCTCCATCGTGCCGATGGTGAGCACCCCCGCCGGCTCCCCCTGGCCGCTCGTCCGGTCCTTGGCCTCCTCGACGAGGGAGAGGATCTGCTCGGCGTACGGAACGAGCCGCTCGCCGGCGGGCGTGAGCCGGATGCGCCCCCGCAGCCGTTCGAAGAGTTCGACGCCCAGCGCCACCTCCAGGCTCTTGACCTGGGCGGTCACGCTGGACTGCGCGTACTTCAGATCCGCCGCGGCCCGGGTGAAGCTGAGCATCGTGGCGACCCGGTGGAAGGTGGTGAGCTGCTTCAGATCCATGCTCTGTCCCGCCCGGAAGCAGACCCGGAAGCGACCCCGGAAGCGGACCCGCTTGCGATCCCGACAACGGCCGGAGCGATCACTGCCAGCCCATGTCGTTGGTGGCGCCCTCCACCGGCTCGGTCACCACGGCCGCGGCCGGCGGCACAGGCGCGGGCTCGTCGGCCTGCGCGACCGCGGCGGGCGCGAGCAGCGCGGCGGTGACGGCGAGGAGAGCGGCTGCCTGGACCATACGAGCGCGAAACATGACGTGCATCCCCCTGTGACGACGTGGTCTCTGTGCCCTCAGCATCACCACTGGTCACACCGGGAGGAAAGCCTTCCGGCTGGCCCGATTGGGTCCTGACCCAATGGGGCCACCTCCGCGCCGTTTCGGCCACCCCGGGGATAATGGCGGAAGGAACGGAGGGGAACGCATGCTCGAACTGCTGGGACTCGATCAGCCGACCGAGGCCGTGTACCTGGCGATGCTGACCCACCCCGACACCCCGGCCGACGTGCTGGCCGAACAGCTCGGGATGCCCGAGACGTCCGTACGCGAGGCATGGCGGCGGCTGGCCGAGCTGTCCCTCGCGCAGTACCCCGCGGGGGATCCGCACGACGGGTCCGCGCCACCGCGCGCGGTCCACCCCGAGGCCGGCCTGGAGTACCTGCTGACGCAGCGCCAGGCCGAATTCGAGCTCCAGCGCCAGCGGATCGCGGGCGCCAGAGCGGCGGCGGAGCGGCTGATCTCCGCGTACGAGGAACTCCGCCCGGCGGACCCTCCGGTGGGCGTCGAACACCTCGTCCACCTCGACGACATCCGGGCCCGGCTTGCGGTGCTCACCGAGAACCTCAGGACCGAGGTGATGGTCTTCGCGCCGGGCGGCGCGCAGACCGAGGCGAACATGGCGGCCTCCCGCCCCCTCAACGAACGGCTCCTCACCCGGGGCGTCACGATGCGGACGATCTACCTGGACAGCGTGCGCAACAGCCCGGCGAGCGTGGCGCACGCCAAGTGGCTGACGGAGCTCGGCGGACAGGTCCGCACGGTCGCCACGCTCCCGCTGCGGATGACCATCGTGGACCGGACGACCGCCGTCATCCCCGTCGACAGCGAGGACAGCAGCGCGGGCGGTGTCGTCCTCACCGGCCAGGGCATCCTGACGGCCCTGTGCACCCTGTTCGAGACGGTCTGGGCCAATGCCCGCCCGCTGGGCGAGGCGCCCCGCCGGGACGAGGGCGAACTCGACCACCAGGAGGCCGCGACGCTGCGCCTGCTCGCCGAGGGCCACACCGACGAGGGCATCGCCAAGCGCCTGGGCGTCTCCCACCGCACGGCCCGCCGCATCGCCACGGTCCTCATGGACCGCCTGGGCGCCCGCAGCCGCTTCGAGGCCGGCGCGAAGGCAGTCCAACGCGGCTGGCTACCCCCGGAGCCGTAACCCCTGGGGCCTGCTAGCGCACGCTGAGCGGCCGCTGATCCGTCCAGACCTCGTCGATGTGCGCGAGGCACTCCTCCTTGGTCCCGGTGACCCCCACGCCCCGCCAGCCGGCGGGCAGTTCGCGCCCTTCGGCCCAGATCGAGTACTGCTCTTCCCCGTTGACGACCACGCTGTACCGCTCCACGCCGCACCTCCACCTGGCGGCCGGCCTCACGACCGGCCCACTTGAACTCGCCCCCACCCTGATCCGCCCACGCCCCGCCCCACAACACCCACCCCATACCGACTCCCGAACCGGCGAATCGCCCCAGCCGATCAGCCCGCCCCCGAACCAGGAAGCCCCAGGCCAGAAGGGATCTGGCCCGGGGCAACTCGCGGCCCTGCTGAAGGAGTCGAAACGTCGAGATCCGAGCTGCCCGACCGAGGCTCGTGACACCTCCGAGGCCGAAAAGCAGAAGCCCCAGGTCACGGAGAGTGAGTCCTGGGGCTTTCCTTGGAGCCGCCTTCGGGATTCGAACCCGAGACCTACGCATTACGAGTGCGTTGCTCTGGCCAACTGAGCTAAGGCGGCATGCCGTGCGTTCCCATGTTGGGCGCAGCGGCCTCGCCAAGTCTACACAGTTTCCGGGGTGCTCCTGACCATGCTCGTGTGGTGCGCGACACCCCTCACGTGCAGCGCTTGTCCGCCGACGGTGGGGTGCCGGTCAGGAGGTAGGTGTTGATCGCGGAGTCGATGCAGTCGCTGCCCCGGCCGTAGGCCGTGTGGCCGTCGCCCTCGTAGGTCAGGAGGGTGCCGGAGGAGAGCTGGGAGGCGAGGGACTTGGCCCACTTGTAGGGGGTCGCCGGGTCGCGGGTGGTGCCGACGACGACGATCGGGGCGGCGCCCTCGGCGGTGATGCGGTGGGGGCGGCCGGTGGCCTCGGTGGGCCAGTAGGCGCAGTTCAGGGCCGCCCAGGCGAGGCCCTCGCCGAAGACCGGGGAGGCCTTCTCGAAGGACGGGACCGCCTTCTCCACGTCCGGCGGGCCGGTGTAGGCCGCCGGGAGGTCGAGGCAGTTCACGGCGGTGTTGGCGAACATCAGGTTCGAGTACGTGCCGTCCGCCTCGCGCTCGTAGTAGCTGTCGGCCAGGGCCAGCAGGCCCGAGCCCTCGCCGCCCATCGCCCGGGTGAGCGCCTCGCGCAGCTGCGGCCACGCCGCCTCGTCGTACATCGCCGCGATGACCCCGGTCGTCGCCAGGGACTCGCCGAGCTCGCGGCTCTCGCCGGTCGGCACGGGCTCCGCGTCGACGCTGCGGAAGAACTTCTTCAGGTTCTCGGAGGCCGCGTCGACCGACTCCGTGCCCAGCGGACAGTCGGGCTGCCGGACGCAGTCGGCCGCGAAGGCCCGGAACGCGGTCTCGAAGCCGGCGGTCTGGTCGCGCGCGAGGTCGATCGCGGGCAGCGAGGGGTCCATCGCCCCGTCCAGGACAAGCCGTCCGACGCGGCCGGGGAACAGCTCCGCGTACGTCGCACCGAGGAAGGTCCCGTACGAGGCGCCCACGTACGTGAGCTTCTCGTCCCCGAGCACCGCGCGCAGGATGTCCATGTCCCGCGCCGTCTCGACCGTGGAGACGTGCGGCAGGATCTCGCCCGAGCGCTTCGCGCAGCCCGCCGCGAACCCCTTGAAGGACGTCGTCAGGGCGGTGGTCTCCTTCCCGTCGTCGGGGGTCTGGTCGACCTGCGTGAACGTGTCCATCTGCGGTCCCGTCAGGCACTCGACGGGCTCACTGCGGGCCACCCCGCGCGGGTCGACGGCGACCATGTCGTACTGGGCGCGGACCGCCACCGGGTAGCCGATGCCCGCGTAGCCCTGGAGGTAGCCGACGGCGGAGCCGCCGGGGCCGCCCGGGTTGACCAGGAGCGAGCCGAGGCGCTTGCCGGGGCCGGTGGCCGCGACCCGGGAGACGGCGAGCTCGATCTCACCGGCCGCCGGGTTCGCGTAGTCCAGCGGCGCGCGGAGCGTCGCGCACTGGAACCGCGGTACGCCGCAGTCCCGCCAGGTGAGCTTCTGCGCGTAGAAGCTCCGCAGGGCCGGGTCCGGTGTGGCGGGCGCGGTCCTGGCCAGCGACACCGGCGCGCCCGCGGGGGCGGCGGCGTCGCTGCCGCCCGTACAGCCGGAGAGGATCAGTCCGGCGGCGACGACGGCCGTCGCGGACGTGCGGAGCAAACGCCTGGAGTCCATGCCCGGAGCGTATCCGTACGAGTACGGAACGTGTCCAATCGGCCGTCCCGGTACTGCCTCAGTCGCGCAGCGCCATCGTCATCGCCTCGACCGCGAGCAGCGGGGCCACGTTCCGGTCCAGCGCGTCGCGGCAGGCGAGGACCGCCTCGATCCGGCGCAGCGTCCGCTCGGGCGCGGTGTCCCGTGCGATCCGCTCCACCGCGTCCCGCACGTCCTCATTGGCTATCGGCGTGCGCGTACGGAGCTGGAGCGTGAGCACGTCGCGGTAGAAGCCGGTGAGATCGGTGAGCGCGAGGTCCAGGCTGTCGCGCTGCGTACGCGTCTTGCGGCGCTTCTGGCGCTCCTCGAGCTCCTTCATGGCGCCGGCCGTGCCGCGCGGCATCCGCCCGCCCTGGCCGCCACCGAGCGCGGCCTTCAGCTCCTCGGTCTCCTTGGCGTCGATCTCCTCGGCGACCTGCTTGGCGTCCTCGCCGGCCGCGTCGATCAGCTCCTGGGCCGCCTTGAGACAGCCTCCGATGTCACCGACCCGCTGCGGCAGCTTGAGGACGACGGCCCGGCGGGCCCGGGCGCGCTCGTCGGTGGCCAGGCGGCGGGCCCGGTCGATGTGGCCCTGGGTGGCGCGGGCGGCGGCCGCGGCGGCCTGGGGCTCGATGCCGTCCCGCCGGACGAGCACGTCGGCCACCGCGTCCACCGGGGGCGTCCGCAGGGTCAGGTGCCGGCAGCGCGAGCGGATGGTGGGCAGCACGTCCTCCAGCGACGGCGCGCAGAGCAGCCAGACTGTGCGCGGCGCGGGCTCCTCGACCGCCTTCAGGAGCACGTTCCCCGCGCCCTCCGTGAGCCGGTCGGCGTCCTCCAGGACGATCACCTGCCAGCGGCCGACCGCCGGGGAGAGCTGGGCGCGCCGGACGAGGTCACGGGTCTCCTTCACACCGATGGAGAGCAGGTCCGTACGGACGACCTCCACGTCGGCGTGGGTCCCGACCAGCGCGGTGTGGCAGCCCTCGCAGAACCCGCACCCCGGCGCGCCCCCGAGCGCCCGGTCCGGGCTGACGCACTGCAGCGCGGCGGCGAAGGCCCGCGCCGCCGTCGCCCGCCCGGAACCCGGAGGGCCGGTGAAGAGCCACGCGTGGGTCATCTTGGACGCCTCGGGGACGGGCGCACCGGCGGCATGGGCGGTCACGAACGCGTCGGCGTCCCGCGCGGCGGCGGCCAGCTGCTCCTCCACCCGCGTCTGCCCGACGAGGTCGTCCCATACGGCCATGTGCGCTCCTCAGGTACGCCCCAGGTACGTCCTTGCCCTGGTACGTCCTCCATTGTGGGGCACCCCACTGACACCCCGGTGACACCCCGGACCGCCCGCCGGAACACGACGGGCGGCCCGGGGTGCCCGGCGTCAGCGGCCGCGGCCCCTGCGGCGGCCGTCGTTCTCGTCGTCGTGCGGGCCGAGCAGCTCGTCCGCCAGGGACGGGAGGTCGTCGAGCGGGGTCTCCTCCGCCCAGTCGGAACGGCGCTTGGGGCGGCCCTGCTCGTCGAGCTGGGGCAGCTCGCGCGTCCGGTCGTTCGCACCGTCCGGCTCGTCACGGAAGATCCCCTGGGGGAACCGGTCCGCCGGGTCCGCGTCCCGTACGGGAGGCAGCACGGCGGTCTCGTCGGCGGCCGCCGGCATCTGCGGCAGGACCGTGGTCTCCTCCGCGTCCCGCACGGGGCGGAGGACCGTCGTCCGCTCCTCGGGCCGGACGTCATCGGGGCGCACGACGGGCGTCGGGACCGTGATCTCGTTCGGCGACACCACGGGGACGACCTGCGTCACGTCGTCGTCGAGGCGGGGCGCGTCCGGGCGGGGCGCGTCCGGGCGCACGACCGGCGTCGGGACGGTGACCTCGTTCGCCGACTCGGCAGAGGACGAGGACGGGGACGAGGCCGAGGCCGAGGCCGAGGACTGCGACGACTTCGCCGAGGCCTTCGCCTTCTCGGCCGCCTTCGCCGCGGCAGCGGCCTCCGCGGCCTTCCTGGCCTCCGCGGCCTTGGCCGCGGCAGCGGCCTCCGCCGCCTTCTTCGCCTCGGCAGCCTCGGCGGCCGCCTTCGCCTCCGCCGCCGCAGCGGCCTCAGCGGCCTTCTCCGCCTCGGCCTTCCGAGCAGCCTCAGCCTCGGCCTCGGCCTTCCGAGCAGCCTCGGCCTCCGCCTCGGCCTTCCGCTGGGCCTCCTCAGCCGCCTTCGCGGCGGCCGCCTCGGCCAGGCGACGGGCCTCCTCGGCGCGCAGCAGTGCCTCCTCGGCCTTGCGCTGCTTCTCCAGGCGACGCTCCTCCGCCTCCGCACGCAGCCGGGCCTCTTCCTCGGCCTGCTTGCGGCGCCGCTCTTCCTCCTCGCGGCGGACCTTCTCCTCGGCCTCGCGCCGCTTGCGCTCCTCCTCGGCGGCCAGCCGGGCCTCCTCCGCGCGGCGGCGGGCCTCCTCGGCCTGGCGCTCGGCCTCGCGGCGCCGGGCCTCTTCCTCCTCCTGGCGCTTGCGCTCCTCCTCCTCGGCACGGAGCTTGGCGAGCTGCTCCTGGCGCTCGCGCTCGAGACGCTCCTCCTCGGCCTTGCGCGCGGCCTCTTCCTCCGCCTTGCGCCTGGCCTCCTCCTCGGCCTTCCGGCGCGCCTCCTCCTGGGCCTTCACCTCGGCCTCGGACAGCGGCAGCATCCGGTCGAGCCGGTGGCGTACGACGGTGGTGACGGCCTCCGGCTCCTGGCCGGCGTCGACGACGAGGTAGCGGCCGGGGTCACCGGCGGCGAGGGCGAGGAAACCGGCCCGCACGCGCGCGTGGAACTCCGGCGGCTCGGACTCCAGGCGGTCGGGGGCCTCGGTGAACCGTTCCCGCGCGGTCTCCGGCGAGACGTCGAGAAGGACCGTCAGATGCGGGACGAGCCCGCCGGTCGCCCACCGGTTGATGCGGGCGATCTCGGTCGGCGACAGGTCGCGCCCGGCGCCCTGGTAGGCCACGGACGAGTCGATGTACCGGTCGGAGATGACCACGGCGCCCCGCTCCAGGGCGGGCTTGACCAGCGAGTCGACGTGCTCGGCGCGGTCGGCGGCGTACAGCAGCGCCTCGGCGCGGTTGGAGAGCCCGGCGCTGGAGACGTCGAGCAGGATCGAGCGGAGCCGCTTGCCGATCGGGGTGGCGCCCGGTTCGCGGGTGACGACGACCTCGTGGCCCTTGGCGCGGATCCACTCGGCGAGCGCCTCGGCCTGGGTGGACTTGCCGGCGCCGTCGCCGCCCTCCAGGGCGATGAAGAAGCCGGTCGGCGCGGGTGCCTGCGCCGGGTCGGCGCCGCGCAGCGCGTCCCGCAGGTCGCGGCGCAGCGGTACGCCGGCCCGGTCGTCGGTCTTGGCGAGGACGAGGGCCGCGACGGGCAGCAGCAGCGCGCCGACCAGCATCAGCGTGAACGCGGCGCCGCCGTGGGCGAAGACGAAGCTGCCCGAGGCGAGCCGGTGCGGTCCGATCGCGGCGGCGAGCAGCGGCGCGGCGAGCGCGCCGGCGGCCATGGCGACCCGGACGACGGCCTGGAGGTGCTCGGTGACCCGGGGGCGCCGGGCCTCCTCGGTCTCCTGGTCGATGAGGGTGTGGCCGGTGTTGGCGGCGACTCCGGCCGCGTAGCCGGCGAGTACGGCGAGCAGCAGCACCGTGGCCGTGTCCGGCACGAGGCCCATCGCGAGCAGCGCGATGCCGGTGAGGGCGATCGCGAGGGCGAGGAGCCGGCGGCGGGAGAGCACGGTCAGCACGGAGCCGGCCGTGCGGATGCCGACGGCGGTGGCGCCGCTCAGCGCGAGGATCAGGAGCGCGAAGGTGACCGGACCGCCACCCAGGTCGTACGCGTGCAGGACGGCGACCGCCGCGGCGGCGGCGATGGCTCCGGCGACCGTGGCGCAGGCGATCACGAGCAGTCCGACCGCGCCGGTGCGGCCCTTCTCGGCGGCCGGGCGGCGCAGGCCCTCCAGGGGCGAGCGCGGCCTCGGGGTCTGCCCGCCGGGCAGCTCGACGAAGTACAGGACGGAGACGGAGGCGGCGAACAGACCGGCGGCGACGTACGAGCCGAGGGCGGCCTGGTGCAGCGTGAACCAGTCGATGCCGGCGCCCAGCAGGTTGCTGACCAGGGTGGCGGCGAGCAGCGCGACTGCCGCGGCCGGTACGGCCAGGAAGCCGGTGCGCAGCGAGAGCCTGCGCAGCGCGTCGAGGTGGTCGGGCAGCGGGCGCACGGCGGCGCCCTCCAGCGGCGGCGCGGGCAGAAGCCCGGGGGCCGCGCCTTCGCGGGCGATCGTCCACAGGCGTTCGG
Organism: Streptomyces sp. NPDC047981; assembly: GCF_040653315.1. Taxonomy (NCBI): domain Bacteria; kingdom Bacillati; phylum Actinomycetota; class Actinomycetes; order Kitasatosporales; family Streptomycetaceae; genus Streptomyces; species Streptomyces sp. NPDC047981. Next base: position 139,002 of record NZ_JBEZNQ010000011.1, read on the forward strand.
CGGCGCCGACGACGAAGACGGTGCCGAGCAGGAAGCCGAGGGCCTTGTCCGGGGTCCAGTCGATCCACAGGGGCGCGATCACGAGCAGCGCGACCCGCAGGGCGTCCGCCCCGATCATGGTCCAGCGCCGGTCGAGGGGGCCCTTGGGGCCGGTCAGCTGCGTGAGCGGGCCGAGCAGGACGGCGCCGAAGAGCACCGAGGCCAGCAGGCGGGCGCCGATCACGGCGGCGACGGCGAACGCGGCGCCCCGGTACCCGCCTCCGAAAGCCTGCTCGGAGACGGCCGCCTGGAGCCCGAGGAGCACCAGGACGAGCACGGCGAGCGCGTCACCGGTCCCGCCGACGAACTGGGCGCTCCACAACCGTCGCAAGGGCTGATGGCGCAAAAGCGCCCGTACGGCACGCTCCCTTGAGTCTGCGACAAGCGCGACGTCGGAGTCTGGCTGCTCTGCTCGCGTCATCCGTCCACCCTATCCGGACCCTCTGACTCCCCGTGGCCTCCATCCGAACAAACGTCGGGGGGCGGGGAAACGTGTAAGGGGCGGGGGTCACTTGCCCCCGCCCCTTACAAGACCCCGCCGCAGAGCGCGGGGTTCCGCTTTACTGCTCCGACTTGGCCGCCGTCTTCTTGGCGGCAGTCGTCTTCTTCGCCGCCGCCGTCTTCGCCGTGGCCGTGGTCGTCTTCTTCGCGGCGGTCTTCTTGGCCGCCGTCTTCTTCGCCGGGGCTGCCTTCTTGGCGGCCGCCTTCTTCGCGGGCGCCTTCTTGGCCGCCTTCTTCGCCGGCCCCTTGGCCCGCTTCTCGGCGAGCAGCTCGTAGCCGCGCTCGGGCGTGATGTCCTCGACGCTGTCCCCGGTCCGCAGGGTCGCGTTGGTCTCGCCGTCCGTCACGTACGGGCCGAAGCGACCGTCCTTGACGACGACCGGCTTCTCGCTGACCGGGTCGGTGCCCAGCTCCTTCAGCGGCGGCTTCGCGGCCGCCCGGCCACGCTGCTTGGGCTGCGCGTAGATCGCGAGCGCCTCCTCCAGCGTGATCGTGAAGAGCTGCTCCTCCTCCGTGAGCGAGCGCGAGTCCGTGCCCTTCTTCAGGTACGGGCCGTACCGGCCGTTCTGCGCGGTGATCTCGACACCCTCGGCGTCCGCGCCGACCACGCGCGGCAGGGACATCAGCTTGAGCGCGTCCTCCAGCGTCACGGTGTCCAGCGCCATGGACTTGAAGAGCGAGGCGGTCCGCGGCTTCACCGCGTTCTTGCCGGTCTTCGGGGTGTCCTCGGGCAGGATCTCGGTGACGTACGGGCCGTACCGGCCGTCCTTCGCGACGATCTGGTTGCCGCTGACCGGGTCGGTGCCCAGCTCGAAGTCGCCGCTCGGCTTGGCGAGCAGCTCCTCGGCGTACGCGACGGTCAGCTCGTCGGGCGCGAGGTCCTCGGGCACGTCCGCCCGCTGGTGGCCCTCGGCGTCCTTCTCGCCCCGCTCGACGTACGGGCCGTAGCGGCCGACGCGCAGCATGATGCCCTCGCCGACCGGGAAGGAGGAGATCTCCCGGGCGTCGATCGCGCCGAGGTCGGTCACCAGCTCCTTCAGACCGCCGAGGTGGTCGCCGTCGCCGTTGCCGGCGTCCGCCGCGCCGCCCTCGCCGGTGCCGCCGCCCTCGCCGAAGTAGAAGCGCTTCAGCCACGGCACGGCCTGGGCCTCGCCGCGGGCGATGCGGTCGAGGTCGTCCTCCATCTTGGCGGTGAAGGAGTAGTCGACGAGCCGGCCGAAGTGCTTCTCGAGCAGGTTGACGACGGCGAAGGAGAGGAACGACGGCACGAGCGCCGTCCCCTTCTTGAAGACGTAGCCGCGGTCGAGGATCGTGCCGATGATCGACGCGTACGTCGACGGGCGGCCGATCTCGCGCTCTTCCAGCTCCTTGACCAGGCTGGCCTCGGTGTAGCGGGCCGGCGGCTTGGTCGCGTGGCCGTCGACCGTGATCTCCTCGGCGGAGAGCGCGTCGCCCTCGGCGACCTGCGGCAGCCGGCGCTCGCGGTCGTCCAGCTCGGCGTTCGGGTCGTCGGCCCCCTCCACGTACGCCTTCATGAAGCCGTGGAAGGTGATCGTCTTGCCGGACGCGCTGAACTCGGCGTCACGGCCGTCGGCCGCCCGGCCGCCGATCTTGACGGTGACCGAGTTACCGGTCGCGTCCTTCATCTGGGAGGCGACGGTCCGCTTCCAGATCAGCTCGTAGAGCCGGAACTGGTCGCCGGTCAGGCCGGTCTCCGCCGGGGTGCGGAAACGATCACCCGAAGGGCGAATCGCCTCGTGCGCCTCCTGCGCGTTCTTGACCTTGCCCGCGTAGACGCGCGGCTTCTCCGGCAGGTAGTCGGCGCCGTACAGCTGCGTGACCTGCGCGCGGGCCGCCGTGACGGCGGTGTCCGAGAGGACCGTGGAGTCCGTACGCATGTAGGTGATGAAGCCGTTCTCGTACAGCTTCTGCGCGACCTGCATGGTCGCCTTCGCGCCGAAGCCCAGCTTCCGGCTCGCCTCCTGCTGGAGGGTGGTCGTCCGGAACGGGGCGTACGGGGAGCGGCGGTACGGCTTCGACTCGACCGACCGGACGCTGAAGGAGGTGTCGGCGAGCGAGGCGGCGAGCGCGCGCGCCTTCTCCTCGTCGAGGTGGAGCACGTTCGCGCTCTTCAGCTGCCCGTCGGCGCCGAAGTCACGGCCCTGGGCGACGCGCGCCCCGTCGACCGAGTTCAGGCGGGCGACCAGCGAGGACGGGTCGGAGGGGTCTCCGGCGCGGCCGGTGGAGAAGGTGCCGGTGAGGTCCCAGTACTCGGCGGAGCGGAAGGCGATGCGCTCGCGCTCGCGCTCGACGACGAGCCGGGTGGCGACGGACTGGACGCGGCCGGCGGAGAGGCCGCGCATGACCTTCTTCCACAGGACCGGCGAGACCTCGTAGCCGTACAGCCGGTCGAGGATGCGGCGGGTCTCCTGGGCGTCCACCATGCGCTTGTTCAGCTCGCGCGGGTTGCGGACGGCCGCCTGGATCGCGTCCTTGGTGATCTCGTGGAAGACCATCCGGTGGACCGGGACCTTGGGCTTCAGGACTTCGAGGAGGTGCCACGCGATGGCCTCGCCCTCGCGGTCCTCATCGGTGGCGAGGAAGAGTTCGTCGGACTCGGCCAGCTGCTCCTTGAGCTTCCTGACCTGCGCCTTCTTGTCGGCGTTGACGACGTAGATGGGCTGGAAGTCGTGCTCGACGTCGACACCGAGGCGGCGCACCTCACCGGTGTACTTCTCCGGCACCTCGGCGGCGCCGCTCGGGAGGTCGCGGATGTGCCCGACGCTCGCCTCGACGACGTAGCCGGGGCCGAGGTAGCCCTTGATCGTCTTCGCCTTGGCAGGCGACTCGACGATGACGAGTCGGCGGCCGCCCTGTGCGGTCTCGCTGGTCGGGGACAACTTCGCTCTTCTCTCCGGTCGACGCTCGGTGGCACGTACGGCGCTGGCACTCCGCGTGCACGCACGGCGGCGGCACGCACGGTGACGCTGCCATCGCTGCGGAGTGTGACGGTACAACCCGCCCCCGTGTCAAACGGCGAAAGCCCGCAACGGCCACTCGAACGGTAACCCGACTCCTGGCATTCCTGCCGCCCGGACTCCCGGTCCGGTGGGGCGGGACCAAGCGGAACGACCTCGTCACACCCTGCCGAAGCACCACACCCCGAGGAGCAGGAAGAGCAGTCCGAAGATCGTCGCGAGTGTGGCGGCGACCCGGGTGGCGACCCCCTGGGCGACGGGTTCCCCGTGCGCCACGCGCACCCCCGTCCACAGCAGCAGTGCGGCTCCGAACAGCGCGAACGCCGTTCCGGCGAAGATCGCAGGCCCGCTCTCCATGCCCCTACCCCGTTCCCTTCACGGGCCCCGGTGGCGCCCGGTGGCCCTGGAGGCCGAGGCTGGCACCTTCCGGCGTCTCCGGTGCGAATTCCGGGTGAACGACGCGGACGGTCCCGTACGGGTTCACGAATATGGCCGGTAGTGTCCCCCGCCCCCGGCCGCCTCGTCCGTCACCTCACGACGAGGCGAACGGGCGTCCGGGGCGTGTCGCGGGTCACCCCGGGAGGCCCGGGAAACCCGGGACCCGGGACACCTCACCGGCACCCCCAGGCACCTCACCGGCACTCCCAGGCACCTCCCGGCGCCGCGGGGGTCAGCTCGACGGGAGCAGGAAGCCCTCCTCCACCAGGAGCCGGATGGCCTGCGGCGTGCGGTCCCGCAGCAGCACCGGGTCCTCGCCCATCAGCTGACCGATCGCGTCCAGGATCCGGCCCGCGCTCAGTGTCCCGTCGCAGACGCCCGCGAAACCGGCCCCCACATGGTCCACCTTGGTCGCGCGGCGCATGCCCCGGTTCTGCCGCAGCACCACGTGCTCCGGGTCCTCGGCGCCCGGCAGCCCGACCTGCTCCTGCACGACCTCGGGCGCGAGGGTGAAGTGGTCGGCGAGCAGGGCCGCGTCGTCGCGCGAGCGCAGGTAGTCCTGGCGCTCGAAGTGGGCGACCACGGTGTCGCCGAGCGGCTGCTCGACGGGGTGCGGCCACTCCTCGATCACAAGGGACGGCTCGACCGCGCCGGAGGCCACCGCCGCGTTCTTCCGCAGGGTGATCCAGCCGAAGCCGACGGCCTTGGTCCTGCGGGCCTCGAACTCGTCGAGCCAGGCCTCGTACCGCCGCGTGTACTCCGCCGGGTCCGCGCGGTGGTCGCCGCTGTCCCGCAGCCACAGCTCGGCGTACTGGGTGACGTCCTGGACCTCGCGCTGCACGATCCAGGCGTCGCAGCCGCGCGGCACCCAGGAGCGCAGCCGCTCCTGCCACTCCTCGCCCTCGACGTGCTGCCAGTTGGCCAGGAACTGGGCGTACCCGCCGTCGTTGAGCCGCTCGCCCGCCTCCTGCACGAGCGTGCGGCACAGGTCGTCGCCGCCCATGCCGCCGTCGCGGTAGGTGAGCCGGGCGCCGGGGGAGATGACGAACGGCGGGTTCGAGACGATCAGGTCGTACGTGTCCCCGTCGACCGGCTCGAAGAGCGAGCCGGTCAGCAGCTCGGCCCCGCGTGCGCCGGAGAGCGCGAGGGTGAGCCGGGTGAAGTCCAGGGCGCGCGGGTTCAGATCGGTCGCGGTGACCAGCGTGGCGTGCTGGGCGGCGTGCAGGGCCTGGATGCCGGAACCGGTGCCGAGGTCGAGCGCGGAGGAGACCGGCGTACGGACCGTGATGCCGGCCAGGGTGGTGGAGGCGCCGCCGACGCCGAGGACGACACCCTCGTCCTTCTGGCCGATGCCCCCGGCCCCGCCGACCGCGCAGCCCAGGTCGGAGACGATGAACCAGTCCTGCCCGTCGGGTCCGCCGTACGGCCGGACGTCGACGGAGGCACCGACCTCCTGCTCGTCCTCCCGGGCCACCAGCCAGCCGTCCTCCAGGCACTCCTCCAACGGCAGCGCGGCGGCGGCGCGGTCGCGGGAGACGGGCTGCTGGAGGAGGAAGAGCCGCACGAGGGTCTCCAGTGCGGAGTCCCCCCGGGTGGCGCGCAGCGCGGGCACGGTCTCGCTGCGGGCGAGCGCGGCGTAGGCGGGGGCGCCGAGCAGTTCGAGCAGGCCGTCGGCGGTGAAGTCGGCGGCGAGCAGGGCCTCGCGGAGCCGGGCGGCGCGCGCGGGGACGGGGAGGCGGGAGGTCAGGCTGGTCGTACTCACCCCACCATTGTGGCGGCCGACACCGACATTGCCGCGTCAGCCCCACCCCCGCGTGGGGTCGCGCGTGGAGTCGTACGGAACCACGCGCGCGTGGAGCCGCACGGGCCCCACGCGCGCGTGGGGCCCGTCACGACGCACGAGGGCCCCGGGCGAGGCGTGCTCGTCCCGGGGCCCTCGTCGGGCGCGGTCCCGCGCCGCCGAACCGTCGGCTCTACTCCGAGCTCTTGCTCGCGGAACCGGACGGCTTGGCGGAGGCCCCGCCGGACGGCGTGGAGCCCGCCTTCGGGGAGGACCCGGCGGGGGAAGGCGTGGCCTTCTGGCAGCCCGGCTGCTTCGCCATGGCCGTACCCAGCTCGCCGGACTGAAGCTTGGCCAGCGCGTCCTGGTCCATCTTCTCGATCTTCTTCAGACCGTCGGCGACGTCCTGGAGGCCGTCCGCGAACTTCTGCTGGTTGCTCGGGTCGAGCGCGTCGACCTGCTTCTTCAGCGCCTCGTAGGCGACCGCCGTGGAGTTGAGCTCCTTGACGGCGTCCTGCTGGAGCTTCTCGCCGTTGTCGACCGGCGGCGCCCCCGCGCCCTCGATGGCCTTGGCGAGCGCCCGGTCGGCGTTGGCGATGTCCTGGAAGGCCTTGGAGTCGGCGGCCTGGATGTCGGCCGGCTTGCCGTCCGCGGCCGTCGAGATGATCAGCTGCTGGGCGTCGGCCCGCTTCTGGATCTGCGGCTTCGCCTGGTCGCAGACCGTCTTGGCCCAGTCGTTCACCTTGTCGCCGTCGTCGCTGCAGCCGGACAGCGTGAGCGCCAGCACAGCGGCGCCTGACAGCGCGACAGCAAGCTTCTTGTTCACCGGTTCGGTCCCTTCCAAGGCTCTCGGCCCCGGAACATACACGCCGAGCGCGCGACATCCACCTTTCAGGCGACTGATTCATCCGATATTGCAGCCGATTGCACCAAGGGAGACGCACCTCACGCGGCGGCGCGAAACGGGCGGACAGCACGTCAGAACGTGCCGTCCGCCCGCCTTCTGACCTGGTATTACGAAATCACCGGAGCGTCCGGCGAGCCCGTCGAGCGCCGCGCGGCGTTGCCTTCGTCACCCACGTCGCCACTCTCGCCGCTCTCGTCACTCTCGTCGTCCCCGACGACCACGGAGCGCCGCTTGGAGACGTAGACCGCGGCGACGATGACCGCGACCGCGAGGATCGCGACCATGGTCCGCAATCCGGCGCTCGCGTCGTCGCCGTAGCTGAACTGCACCACGGCGGGCGCGATCAGCAGGGCGACCAGGTTCATCACCTTCAGGAGCGGGTTGATGGCCGGCCCCGCGGTGTCCTTGAACGGGTCGCCGACGGTGTCGCCGATGACGGTGGCGGCATGCGCCTCGCTGCCCTTGCCGCCGTGGTGGCCGTCCTCGACGAGCTTCTTGGCGTTGTCCCAGGCACCACCGGAGTTGGCGAGGAAGACCGCCATCAGGGTGCCGGTCGCGATGGCCCCGGCGAGGTACGCGCCGAGCGCGCCGACGCCGAGCGTGAAGCCGACCGCGATCGGCGCCATCACGGCGAGCAGCCCGGGCGTGGCGAGTTCGCGCAGCGCGTCCTTGGTGCAGATGTCGACCACGCGCCCGTACTCGGGTTTCTCGGTGTAGTCCATGATCCCGGGGTGCTCGCGGAACTGCCGCCGCACCTCGTAGACCACCGCGCCGGCCGAGCGGGAGACGGCGTTGATCGCGAGCCCCGAGAAGAGGAAGACGACCGCCGCGCCGAGGACCATCCCGAAGAGGTTGTTCGGCTGCGAGATGTCCATGGAGAGGTTCATCCCGGAGGCCTTGGCCCCGACGTCGGCCACCGCCGTGGCGATGGCGTCGCGGTACGAGCCGAACAGCGCGGCCGCCGCCAGGACGGCCGTGGCGATGGCGATGCCCTTGGTGATGGCCTTGGTGGTGTTGCCGACGGCGTCGAGGTCGGTGAGGACCTGCGCGCCCGCACCCTGGACGTCGCCGGACATCTCGGCGATGCCCTGCGCGTTGTCGGAGACCGGGCCGAAGGTGTCCATGGCCACGATCACCCCGACCGTGGTGAGCAGTCCGGTGCCCGCCAGGGCGACCGCGAAGAGCGCCAGCATGATGGACGTGCCGCCGAGCAGGAACGCGCCGTAGACGCCGAGCCCGATGAGCAGGGCCGTGTACACGGCGGACTCCAGGCCGATGGAGATGCCCGCGAGGACGACGGTGGCGGGACCCGTGAGCGAGGACTTGCCGATGTCCTTGACCGGGCGCCGGGTCGTCTCCGTGAAGTAGCCGGTGAGCTGCTGGATCAGGGCGGCCAGGACGATGCCGATGGCGACGGCGACCAGCGCGAGGATCCGGGGGTCGCCGGGGTGGTCGGAGATCCCGGGCTCGGTGACGCCCTTGAGGTCGGCGTAGGAGGACGGCAGGTAGGCGAAGACGGCGATCGCGACCAGGGCGAGCGAGATGACCGCGGAGATGAAGAAGCCGCGGTTGATCGCGGACATGCCGCTGCGGTCGGCGCGCCGCGGGGCGACCGCGAAGATGCCGATCATCGCGGTGACCACGCCGATCGCCGGGACGATCAGCGGGAAGGCGAGGCCGAGGTCGCCGAAGGCCGCCTTGCCCAGGATGAGGGCGGCGACGAGCGTCACGGCGTACGACTCGAAGAGGTCGGCGGCCATGCCCGCGCAGTCGCCGACGTTGTCGCCCACGTTGTCGGCGATGGTCGCCGCGTTGCGCGGGTCGTCCTCGGGGATGCCCTGCTCGACCTTGCCGACGAGGTCGGCGCCGACGTCGGCCGCCTTGGTGAAGATGCCGCCGCCGACCCTCATGAACATGGCGATGAGGGCGGCTCCGAGGCCGAATCCCTCCAGAACCTTGGGCGCGTCGGCCGCGTAGACGAGGACGACGCAGGCCGCGCCGAGCAGGCCGAGGCCCACGGTGAACATGCCGACCACTCCGCCCGTGCGGAAAGCGATCTTCATGGCCTTGTGCGCGACGGTGGTGAGATCCTTTTCCGGTTCACCGGGCGCCGGGGTCGCCTCTCGGGCCGCGGCCGCCACGCGTACATTCGCCCGCACCGCGAGTCGCATGCCGATGTATCCGGTGGCCGCCGAGAAAAGCGCACCCACCAGGAAGAACAGAGAACGCCCGGCGCGCTGCGACCAGTTGTCGGCGGGCAGCAGCATCAGCAGGAAGAACACGACGACGGCGAAGATCCCGAGCGTGCGCAACTGCCGTGCGAGATAGGCGTTGGCGCCCTCCTGCACGGCTGCCGCGATCTTCTTCATCGAGTCGGTGCCCTCACCGGCCGCCAGCACCTGACGGGTCAGGACCTGGGCGACGAGCAGGGCCGCGAGCGCGACGGCCGCGATGACGATCACGATCGTACGGTTCTCGTCCGTGAGTACCGCCGCGGCGAGAGAAGTGGGGTGTCCGGTCAGTTCTGGGTTGAAGAGCCCCGCCATTCGTCCTCCTTGACGTTTGCGAGGTCAAGACGTGGACGGATTGTAGGGAGCGGAACCTGATCAAAACAGGGCGCCGCAAATGGAATTCACCATTGCCTTGATCTTCCCACCGAATGCGGTAATGGGCCAAAAGCATTGGCACATGATCGATGATCTAGAGAAATGAAAAGAGGCCCTGCTCGGCAGGGCCTCTTTTTCCGATCTTGGCTACGGCTCGGCTACGGCGTCGGCCGTACGGACGCGGTCAGGGAATCACGACGGCCGGGTTGGTCGGCCAGCTCATCCTGATGACCCCGCCCTCCTCGCCGGCCCGGACCTCGACGTCGTCGACGAGCCCGCGGATCACCGCGAGACCCATCTCGTCCTCGCCGTCGGCGTCGTCGAACTCCTCGGCCGGCGCCTCGTCGCGCGCGCCGGGGACACCAGCGGCGTCGGCCGCCGCCACACCCGCGCCCGGCACCTCGTCGCCGACCTCGATGGAGAACGTCTTCTCCTCCTCGGTCAGCACGACCCGGACGGGGGTGCTCACCCCGTTGCTGCGGTGCAGTCCGACCGCGCGGGAACACGCCTCGCCGACGGCGAGTCTGACCTCGTCGAGGACCGCCTCGTCCACCCCGGCCCGGCGCGCCACCGCGGCCGCCACGAGGCGGGCCGTGCGGACGTGCTCGGGCTGGGCGCTGAAGCGGAGTTCAACGGTGGCCATGCGGTCCCCCTTGGAACGTCTGAGCGGGCAACTCGGAGGACCGGGCGTGTGCGGCCCGGTTCTCCACTCCTTCTTCCGGCCGCTGCGGGCCGTCAGTCGGTGGCGCTGACGGCCTCGTCGACCGTGGTGTGGATGGGGAACACCTTGGTCAGACCAGTGATCCGGAAGATCTTGAGAATGCGCTCCTGGTTGCAGACGAGACGCAGCGAGCCCTCGTGCGCGCGCACGCGCTTCAGGCCACCCACCAGCACGCCGAGGCCGGTCGAGTCGAGGAAGTCGACGCCTTCCATGTCGACAACCAGGTGGTAGCTGCCGTCGTTCACCAACTCGACCAACTGCTCGCGCAGCTTGGGCGCGGTATACACATCAATCTCGCCACCGACCTCGACGACCGTACGGTCGCCACTCGGGCCGGACACATTGCGAGTCGACAGGGACAGGTCCACGGATCCTCCAGCACCTTGCTATCGAGCGGTCGTCCCTCAAGTCTCCCGGGCGGAGTCGGGGGACGGATCGCCAGCCGCGATGGCATTCAATCACTTACCTGCAGCCATGCACGACGCCTTGGGAGCATTGTCCGTCACGCCAGTGACACACTCGATGCCGATGGCCAAGAATCACCGCCCCAGTCGTCCAGCCGGGGACACGGGCAGCCGCCCCTCCCCCGGCATGGTCCTCGACCGGCTCTCCTCGGGCGAGAGCCGGGCCGCGCGCATCACTCATACGGAGCACTTGCCCGCCCGGGAGGGTCGCCATGCAGTCTGGCCGCATCGCATCCGTCCCGAGGTGATCGCGGCGATCCAGGCCGCGGGCATCGAGCACCCCTGGGCCCACCAGGCCCAGGCCGCCGAGCACGCCCTGGACGGCGAGTCCGTGGTGATCGCGACGGGCACCGCCTCGGGCAAGTCGCTGGCCTATCTCGCCCCGGTCCTCTCGACGCTCCTGGACGGCTCGGAGGCCGCCAACGGCCGGGGGACCACGGCCCTCTACCTGGCGCCCACCAAGGCCCTCGCCGCCGACCAGCGCCGCGCGGTCCGTGAGCTGGCGGCTCCGCTCGGCAACCGGATCCGGCCGGCCGTCTACGACGGCGACACGCGCGTCGAGGAACGGGAGTGGGTCCGCCAGTACGCGAACTACGTGCTCACCAACCCCGACATGCTGCACCGGGGCATACTCCCCTCCCACCCCAGGTGGTCCTCCTTCCTCCGCTCCCTGCGCTACGTCGTGATCGACGAGTGCCACACCTACCGGGGCGTCTTCGGCTCCCACGTCGCCCAGGTGCTGCGCCGGCTGCGCCGCGTCTGCGCCCGGTACGGCGCGGACCCCGTCTTCCTCCTCGCCTCCGCGACCTCCGCCGAGCCCGCCCAGGCCGCCGGCCGGCTCACCGGCCTGCCGGTCACGGAGGTCTCCGACGACGCCTCCCCGCGCGGCGAGCTGGCCTTCGCCCTGTGGGAGCCGCCGCTGACCGAGCTGCACGGCGAGCAGGGCGCCCCGGTCCGCCGCACGGCCACCGCCGAGACCGCCGACCTGCTGACCGACCTGACCGTGCAGGGCGTCCGCTCGGTCGCCTTCGTCCGCTCCCGGCGCGGCGCCGAGCTGATCTCGGTGATCGCCCAGGAGCGGCTCGCCGAGGTCGACCGCTCCCTGGCCCGCCGCGTCGCCGCCTACCGGGGCGGCTACCTGCCCGAGGAGCGCCGGGCCCTGGAGCGCGCCCTGCACTCGGGCGAGCTCCTCGGCCTGGCCGCCACGACCGCCCTGGAGCTGGGCGTGGACGTCTCCGGCCTGGACGCCGTGGTGATCGCCGGCTATCCGGGCACCCGGGCCTCCCTGTGGCAGCAGGCGGGCCGGGCGGGCCGCTCGGGCGAGGGAGCCCTGGCGATCCTGGTCGCCCGCGACGACCCGCTGGACACCTTCCTGGTCCACCACCCCGAGGCGCTCTTCCAGCAGCCGGTCGAGTCGACGGTCCTGGACCCCGACAACCCCTACGTCCTCGCCCCGCACCTGTGCGCCGCCGCCTCCGAGCTGCCTCTCACCGACGCCGACCTGGCCCTCTTCGGCCCGGCCGTCACCGAGCTGCTGCCCCAGCTGGAGGCCGCCGGACTGCTCCGCCGACGCGCCGCCGGCTGGTACTGGACCCGCCGCGAGCGGGCCGCCGACCTGACCGACATCCGGGGCGGGGGCGGCAGCCCCGTCCAGATCGTGGAGGCCGCCACCGGCCGTCTCCTCGGCACGGTCGACGAGGCCGCCTCGCACACCGCCGTGCACGAGGGCGCCGTCCACCTCCACCAGGGCCGTACCTACCTGGTGAAGACCCTCGACCTGAAGGACTCCGTGGCCCTGGTCGAGGAGGCCGTCCCGCCGTACTCGACCACCGCCCGCGACACCACCTCCATCTCCGTCCTGGAGACCGACACCGAGATCCCCTGGGGCGCCGGCCGCCTCTGCTACGGCTCCGTCGAGGTCACCAACCAGGTCGTCTCCTTCCTCCGCCGCCGTCTGATCACCGGCGAGGTGCTCGGCGAGACCAAGCTCGACCTGCCACCGCGCACCCTGCGCACCCGGGCCGTGTGGTGGACGGTCACCGAGGACCAGCTCGACGCCGCCCGGATCAACCCGGAGATCCTCGGCGGTGCCCTGCACGCCGCCGAGCACGCCTCGATCGGCATGCTGCCGCTCTTCGCCACCTGCGACCGCTGGGACATCGGCGGGGTGTCCGTGCCGCTCCACCCCGACACCCTGCTGCCCACCGTCTTCGTCTACGACGGGCATCCGGGCGGCGCGGGCTTCGCCGAGCGGGCCTTCCACACGGCGCGCGCCTGGCTGACGGCCACCCGGGAGGCGATCGCGTCCTGCGAGTGCGAGGCGGGCTGCCCCTCGTGCATCCAGTCCCCCAAGTGCGGCAACGGCAACGACCCGCTCCACAAGCGCGGCGCCGTGCGGCTGCTCACGGAACTGCTGCGGGAAGCTCCGCCGGCCCCGGCAGCGCCCCAGGAGGCCCCGCCCGCGCCCTGACCCGCGGTGTGTACGGCCCGAGGCGCACGGCCGCCGTCACGTCCGCGACGTCGCCCCGCACCGCGCACCGCACCACGGCCGCCCCCTGCGCGGCGGCGACCCGGTCCGCGGCCGCGCAGGCGCTCTCCTCGCCCCACAGGGCCCGGCTTGACGATCCTCAGCTGCTCGACGGCTCCGCCGAGATCGGCGAGCTGGAGCTGG